>JAMWDC010000086.1 GCA_023819025.1 Candidatus Omnitrophota bacterium
GACTGAGCATCTCCATCACAGCCTGGTTGGCCCCGCCGTGGGAATATCCCCAGAGGGCGCAGATCCCGGCCGAAATTGCAGCATAAATATTCGCCTGACTGGACCCTGCGATCCGAACCGTGGACGTACTGCAATTCTGCTCATGATCCGCGTGAAGGATGAGGACCATCTCGAGGGCACGCGAGGCCACCGGATCCACTTCGTAATCTTCGGAGGGAATGGCGAACATCATGTGCAAAAAATTATCCACGTAACTCAGACGATTCAACGGGCCGATGAATGGCTGGTTGATGGATTTCTTATAGGAAAAGGCCGCGATCGTACTGACTTTGGAGATAATCCGGTGAATGTTGAGATCAATATATTTGGGATCGTTATTCAGTGAGTCCGGGTAAAAACTCGACAGCGAGCAGATCATAGCCGAAAGCACACCCATCGGATGAGCGGTCAAGGGATAGCCGTCAAAAAACCGTTTCATGTACTCGGGAAGCAGCGAGTGACGTGTGATTTGGTAAGTAAAATCCCCGAGCTGTTTGGCCGTGGGAAGCTCACCGTAAATCAAAAGGTAGGCCACCTCCAGAAAGGTCGCACGTTCCGCCAATTCCTCGATCGGATAACCTCGGTACCTCAAGATGCCCTTTTCGCCGTCAATGAACGTGATGGAGCTAAAGCACGAGCCCGTGTTGGCATACCCGTTATCCACGGTGATGACGGACGACTGATCGCGAAGTTTGGAAATATCCACGCCGATTTCCCCTTCACTTCCTTCATAAACCGGCAGTTTTACAATTTTTTTACCGATCCGAAGTTCGGCATCCTCTAACCTCTTGATGGCCATTTCAGTTTCTCCCTCTCCTTTGAGAAAGCAACGCTATTGTAGCATGTTTTATTTACGGTTCTTCTTTTTAAAAATGCCCGGCAAGAGCTCGGGATAAGCCCCAACAGGGACGTCATCCTTGATAACCGCTGAAATTTTTCGGCAGATCCGTTCAAAACCACCCTCTCCCCTTTGATAATGTGTCGTATTATAGGGTAATGAGCGAGGGTTATAAATCATTTAGTTCAGGATGCGTGACTCACGGTCCCACGTTACGCACTCCAGTCCGGCACGCTCAGTAACACCTACGGGAGCGGCAGCTTTGATTTTTTTTCTCGCGAGGCTCCGGTGAAGAAGTCGATACAGTTCTTGAAGGGATGCCGCAGGGACGAGCACGCCCCGATACGCTAAGCTCATTTTGCCGCGTTCCTCAGACACCACTAAAGCGATCGCGTCGGTCCTTTCGGTGATCCCGATGGCGGCCCGATGCCGGGTGCCGACCCCGAGTGGAATATTCTGCGCGGAGCTCGGAAGAATCACCTTGACCGCCTTGATGCGGCCCTGCCGAATGAGAAGAGCCCCGTCGTGGATCGGGGAGGAGGTCGAGAAGATCGAAAGAAAAATTTCCTCGCGGATGTCCGCATCAAAAGGCATGCCCCCTCTGATCAACGGCTCCAGCGGTTGTTTGCCTTCGATCACGACCAATGCCCCGATGGAGCGCTTTGCCAGTTCGTCCATGGCGCGGCACACAACTTTGGCATAATCGGGCAGCGATGGGATGGGATTCTTGCCGAAACGATTCTGCTGGATCAACCATCGCGTGAATCTTAAACCGAAATCCACGACAAGAAACAGCGCGGAACAAGAAACCAGGACATACCCTGAAATCATCAGGGCTTGGGGCAGCAGAAATCCTTCGACAAAAAAGAATCCCGCCCAGAGGCAGAAAAATCCCAGTAAGTAATTGCCAAAGGGATAAATCCCGATTCCGCCAGGACGCCGCACCAGAAAAATCGCGCCAGTAAGCATGGCGATAAACGCAAAGATCATGGCGATCGATAAATTCATGACGGTATTGTACTGATTATAGACCTCCCGCTCAAGGGCATCCTGGCTTACATGGATTGTCCGCACGAGAGGGCCTTGATGGATTCCCAAGGCGGTCGATGAGCCGGGCAAACAAAAAACAAATGAAAAAGAGTCCCAGGGCAACGAACTCTTCCCAGAAAATGTAATAGGGCCACGGACCGAGATAGTCGAGCAAGCTTGGTGGATCGGGCTTTGCGGCCAAAAAGCCGAGGTTCATGCCGAAACGCCAGTTGATGACCCCGACAACACCTGCATAGACATTGGCCATGAGCCATGCCCGTAAAACCGATCCCCTGCTGAGATGAAGCATCCCTTTGACTGCGAGATAGATCGCCGAGAGCACAACCGTGCAATGACTCAGGAAAAATTGGACGCACACATAGTCCGGCAATCCGCTTGTGAGCGCTGGCGTCAGCACTGCCTGAGAACTCCCCGCCAGGCCCCAGAAGAAGGCGATTTCGCGGACATAGCGATTGCGTCCCAGGAGCGCCCCGATCATTAAGAAAACGGCAAGGTCACAAAATTGCAAAGGAATGACCAAAATTCCCGCGGCCAGAAAATACAGGAATGCAAATAACTCATTGACAGCCAGGCCGATCCCTGCGATATACCGAAAAACCCGGTCATTCCGTACACCCCGGATTCGCCTTGCGTTCGTCAACAAAACAACGGCACCCAGCAAGGTCAATACTAAAACAATCCCGTGATCCGTTCCCAATAACCGGAACGGCCGCATTTCCGATGTCATAAAATTTTGCCTTAATTTTTTGGAACCGCCCCGTAATGTCAAAATTCAAACAGAAAACGAGATGGATAAGTCCGGCCTATCGGGATTCTTTGCTTTATCCATTATGCTGCCAACAAGACATTACATTTAAGTATAACGTGTCCCCTGAACCTGAAAACTCAAAATCTACGATGTACCGTCGATTGTCAGAAAAAAATTCTTTTTTCCGCTTGATCAACTCGTCAAACCAATAACTTGCCGCCAATTCAAAATCTTTTGCATTAAGAGGCCGCGGCAAACCAGTGATGATTGATTTTTTCATCTTTTCCCTTTCTGGTGCCGGCAGCAACGCCGCATTCCAAGCAAAGATGGCAAAGATGATGATATTTTTTTGAAGTTGATCATCCATTTCTATGCCGCTCGTGCGTTCAAGATCTTTTAACAGCGGCTCAGCAAAATCCATGATGACCTCTGACATTTTCTCCATTTGAGGCGGCGCCTGTACAACAACCGCATCCTTTATCGGAGAATTTCTGTCGCGCAAGCGCTTGAGCAACCGTTCTCGACCGTCATTTTTCCTGACCGGCAAGTCTGAAAAGCTCTTTTTGAGATAGGCGACATAATTACGCGACACATAACCTACCCTCCAATGACGCGCCGAACGTGCCAGTTGTGAGAAGACAGCTTCGAATTCTTTTTGACTCCGCGGCCTCAACCCAAGCATAAGAGCTGCCGCTTGGTAAACAATATCATGCAGGAATCCTTCACTTCGGGCCTCAGGACGCCTTTTTATCAAACTGTAAATTCTGACAAATTCATCATCCGTTACGTCATGAATAAAATCGTGTGCCATCAGCACGCTGCTTTCAATCTGGCTGAAATCATCAACGTATGCTTCCGGATAATGCTCCATATCGACCGGCGGTTCCCGCGTTCCGCGAAACAGTTCCGCTAAAGAAGAAATACTCCATTGCACCACCCGGCGTTCCTTATCCAATAAATAAATCAGATGCCGGTCCTCAATCGCAGGATTCTTTTCCGATTCCTGGGGTAAGGCTACAGCGAGAGTCAACGACGAAGAATCAAGCTTGTGTTCTTCAACAGCGGCTCGAAGTGTTGGAAACAAATCGAGGGCATCCTCCGTCTCTTCGTTTATAGCCTTGCCCTTTTTTAACCAAAACATTGATCCCTCCAAAAATTTAAGCGGCGACTGACCATTGCATCAATTTTGTGCTTCCATTCCCTCTAGTGAATTGATCCTTGCTCTAACGCAGCGCAAAAAATTCCCGCATACTCTTTTTCGCGTCCTCGACCGCCGGGCAACGTGACACATGCTTTAAAACGATGGAAAGCTCCTGAGCGAGAGGTTCAAGAAAACCCAGCAATTCAGCATTCCTTAACTGGATTTCCGAAGGTAATAGTCCGGCTTTTTCAATGGCCCTAAGAAACTCTTCGATAAATTCGATTCGGTATTCGCGGAGCGTTGCCATATGGAAATGAAAAATATAATAAGCGGCTTGGTCCATAAACAAAATACAAACAGGAATAAAGGGGCGCTCGCCCGCTTTCCCTACCCTGGCCGGAACAGGGAAAAGATCAATCTCCCAGATGCTGCCTTCACCGCGGGGAAGCCTTTTTATCCGATCCAGCTGATCGATGGGGATATGTTTTGTCATTTTGACTACGCGCGTCAAAGGCGCAGGTTCTCGCCGTTCGTCGATCCAAGAACAACTGGAACCCTTGTTGGGGAAAAGCCTGACCCAATAACGGCCGTCTTCGAGAAGCCGAAGAAGTTTCGGATCCTGCTTAAAACGTGTCGCAATCTCTCTGGCGTGTACAAGACATAACGTCAAATACGCGGCTTCTTCTCGGGTAAGACATCAGGGATAATAGCCAGGCTGATAGCTTCGAAACTTCGGCCAAGCGTTCTCTCCTCTGAATTTTAATCCCAAGACTTTGATCATTTCGAGATCTTCCGGATCCATAAAACACCGGTCTTCAAACGAAACCATAAGGCACTTCATCAAATGGACAGCCTCTTCGGGATCACGCTGCGCCTGCCCGCACTGTACTTGGAGGTAACTCTCCAAGCCTTCGGCCCCCAAATACACCGCCATGCCGTAATGCTCCTTATTTCGTCCCATGACACAACCATACCCCATCTCTTGTGTCACCGGATCCTGGATGCCAAAAACGTCCGAATCCCACATCCATGTCCACGGCGCGAGATCCTTAAATTTCTGAGCTTCCTCGTAAAGCATCCGCCACTGTTCAATAGATGGCTTGCTCATCTCTATCAACTTTCATGCTGTTATTCCAATGTCGGGGAACGGGTAATTTGTGACTTCCCTTTTAAGCAAAACACTTCATGAACGCATTCTTGGGTAACTGAACCCACTCCCCGGGCTAAAGCCCGGGGGGTCGGGGTAGTAGCGTAATCTGGCCATGGCCCCGCCATTGCTCCCTGATATACTTCTTGATCGACGTTTCGTCGATCCTTCCCACCGACACGGCAAAATAGCCGTCCGCCCAAAAACTGTCGCCCCACAGCCACTCTTCCAACTTCGGAAACTCCTTCCGGATCACTCGGCTTGTCACGCCCTTCAACCGCTAAAGACCGCGAGGTCACAAAATTTTTCTGTAATTTTTTGAAACCGTCCCGTAATGTCGAAATTCAAACAGATTCCGACATCAGGTCTTATTCAGCCCCCCAGCCGCTTCAACACGGATGACATCGCCATCACGGACCCTGCAAAGGATTGTGGGATCCCCTTCCAGTTTCCCCAAAATATTACACTTGTCGACCAATCGGCATTCAGTTCCCTTTGAGATCGGAGTCGGCCCAAACGGCAGCGCCAAACAATTCCCCTCGGTCCAAAAACAAACGGTCCCGGGATCCACGACCTGCTTGGCATCCGCTTCCAGGTTCACCCGCACGGGCGCCGGGAAATAAACTTCCTCCCCCCAAGTCTGGGCCTTGGAGTCAAACGGCAGGGCCTCCAAAACTTTTTTTGCCGTCGGCGTTCCTTTCAATTCACCAAATACCTCAACTTTCCCAATCCTGAATCTGATTCTCATAGGCTTGCTCAATTTTGCATTTCAGTAAGAATAAAAAGGTTACATGTATTTCCCCTGTGGATACTGTTGAAATGTCAACAATGAATTCGGCGCGGCCCTATTAGTTGATCAGTTTTTGGAAAGCAGCTCGTTGATTTTTTCGATCACGCGGAAGGCGTCGGCCACATAAAGGACATCGGCCTTGCCCTGGGCCCAGCCGCAATTGGGATCGAGATTGACGGCCCGGCGTTCATTGATAAAACGCCAGCCCACGACATGCGGTTCTTCGCCATGACAGCAGGTCGCGAGTCCTTTCGGATGCCGGGGTGTGGACCCTGTTTGTCCGACCTGATTGAGATGACTCAAGAATGAGAGAACGGCCTCGCCTTCGCTCCCCTGATCGACCAAAGATTTGCTGCTTCCCAGGGACGCCTGCGTGCAATTGAGAAAGTTAAGGATTAATTGCTCGGCCTCCTTCACATGGGTTTGGCCGTCGGATTGTTTTTTGGTCCAACCCGCCCCCGCCACAAAAAGGAGTTTCGCATCAGGACGGATGGTCTCGGCATCACCGGAGGCTGCCTCGACGCCAAGGACTCGCGTCTTCAAGTAATTGGGACTGAGCTGGACCGCTACTGATTCCACGGCTGCGGACCCGGGCGCTCCGGACCAAGGCTGAAAAATCCCGGAATCGATCAATAAAATCCAGGGACGCGTCGCACGCGTTAAAGTGGCCATCATCCGCTGACGGTAATACCACCGCTGGATTTCAAGGGAGCCGTTCGTAACTTTCAAACCGCTGACGTGGGTATCAATGCGCCCGTTGAGCCGGTGAGCAACACCGGGCATCGCACGGGAGAATCTGGAAGTGGCGGGAGCCAAGATCAAGGTCGCGCCGGACTTGCGGGCCAGGGCCTCCAAGGCCGCGGCATCACTGGCATAACGAGAAACCGCAAATTCAGAACCGGTAACGCCAAAAAATTTTAATGCACCGCAACCCGCAATGGAGTTTGCGGCCGCATCGATTTGTTCTCCCAAAAGTCCGACCGTTAGGTTTGATCCGGCAAGATTCCGCGAAATTTCAACGGCCGCATTCAATATTTCAAACGCGACCTTCGGCAAGGTACCGCCTGCCTGTGTATGAGCAAGATAAAGAATTTTTTCCAAGGATACCTACCCTTTCATCCAAGCCACAATTTCTTTCGCAATCTCTTCGACCGGCACATCTTTGACGATCCTCGTGGCGCGCCGCTGGCCGGGCAGCTCGACATTCATAAATTGGATGTCATCGACCGTCACGGATACAGGCCGGGCTTTCGCGAGAGCCGGCATCAGGGTACGCATATTCATCATGCCGATCTGCGGATTATTGGGCGGCTCGGGCAGATTGCCGGTCGCCCAAGCCAAAACAGCCGGCGGCCCTGTGCAGATCGAAACCTGATACTGCCCGCCTTCAACGCGTTCTTTGATTTTTAGCGAGCCGTCCGCTTGGATCGTCAGTGCGTCCACACCGAGAAATTGATCCACGATCCCGAGACGTTCGCCCACGATCTGCATGGTCACACCCGAATCGCGTGTGGCGGAGGCGCACCCTCCGAACAGGAGCAACCGGGAACGATCCAGGTCCTGAATCCCTTCGATTGCGCCCGCCAAAGCCGCGGCTACCTGAGTCGGTTCTGTAAAACCGCTGGCCGAACCGTCCAATACCGCCAGTTCGAACGGTACCTTTTGAGCTACGGTCATCATCAACTGCTGCAATTTCGCTCTGGATCCCAGACTGACAAGCCACACCTTGCTTGACTCAGCTTTTTTTGCAAGATGCGCCGCCTCATAAAGTGCATGGGCGGCCCACGGATCCAGAACCGAGGGGAGCATGGCCTCATTTTTTAAGGCCGGGCCCGGAACTGGTTCCAACGTTTGGAGCGGATCCGGCACCAGACTTCCGCAGACGACGATGTGATATCCTAAACCCACCTTTGGCCCCCTTCCGAATCGCCAACCATGACGCCAAAAGAAACGACGAAAATCTTAACCGCTCCTTGTCAATCAAGGATGAAATTTTGTAAACCAAAAAGTCAAAAGTT
>JAMWDC010000087.1 GCA_023819025.1 Candidatus Omnitrophota bacterium
ATATCGCTCACCAACGACCTTACGGCCGAGATTTGCAAGCTGATGGAGAATACCTTCCGCGACGTGAACGTGGCGCTGGCGAACGTGTTCGCTCGCATGGCGGAGGAAGCAGGCGTAGACGTGTGGGAAGCCATCGAGCTCGCCAACCGCCACCCGCGCGTCAAGATACTCCGCCCCGGCCCAGGAACCGGCGGCCATTGCATATCCGTGGACCCGTGGTTCCTGGTGGAGGCGTTTCCGGAGCACGCCGATCTGGTCAGAATCGCCAGGGAGGTGAACGACTCGCAGCCGGAACGCCTCCTGAACCGCATGATGGCCGCCGGAAAACTCGGCGTCGGGGACAAGTTGGCGATCCTCGGGGCCGCCTATAAGGCGGACGTGGACGCTCTGACGGACACACGGACGGATTCGGATGCCGGTCAAGGAGCGGATCCTGACGAAGAGGCGGAGGATACCGAAGAGGCCCCAAAGCGGGCGGAGACTTCTAAAGAGCAAAGCCGGAAATTTTCATGGTATGAAAATAGGCCCGGTTCCGATGATTTAACAAGCGCCCCGCCTGACGACGTCGTTGAACCCTGAGCCGAGATGCGGCTTCGATACGACTCAAACTTATCATTGATCCCACCGCCTTCTTTGTTATATAGTTTCCATTTATGGAAGCGTCTCTAAAGTCGAGTAGCGTCTATCAGCTGGATATCTTCGGCAGTGACGTCCTGGTCGCATTTTCCGGACGCGAGTTCTCCAACTCCCGGCGCAAATCTTTTTTAAAGCAAATCGCCGTATCGCCCAAGTCCTTAAATCTTCTCCAACAGGTCCACAGTGCGAACCTTGCCCTGGTCACCTCGGATCAAAAGCCCGACGTGAATTGCAAGGCCGACGGCATGCTCACATCCGAGGAAGGCGTTCCTTTGGGCATTCTGACCGCGGATTGCGTCCCCATTTTTTTCTGGGATCCAGACCACCGCGTGATCGGGATCGCGCATGCAGGGTGGCGGGGAATCCTGCAGGAAATTGCGCCGAAAATGATCTGGGCGTTCCGCCAAAATTTTGCTTCAAAAAGCACATCGATTCGTGTTATCTATGGGCCGGCCATCCGGAAATGCTGTTATGAAGTGGGTGCGGAATTTAAAGAACTTTTTCCAGATCATTACACAAGGGTCCCCAAGGTCGAAAATCCGGAAGGGCCGGAAAAAGGTTATTTGGATATGATCGGGGCGATTACGGATCAATTGATTCGCGACGGCCTTGCGGCAGAAAATATTCATGACACAGGGATTTGCACCTCCTGTCAGAACGACCGTTTTTTCTCGGCCCGGCGTGAGGGCGGCACAAGCGAACGCACCCTTTCCGTGATTCAGATTTTGAAAAAATGATTGATCGTACATTTCCAAAAGTACCGGGTCAGGTTTCAATTCTTCCTGCATCCTGTTTTCATGTTTGTTTATGATCTTGTCAAAATTACAAGGAATAAAAGGCATGAGGAAGATCAAATACATGCCGCCTGAGTTGCGGCAGATTGCTATCACGCGGAATAGTAACGCGGAGGGCGATTGCATTTCTGGGTCCGGTGATATAACCAGTTGTAATACAGGTACTTCTGCACCTGTTTGGGGGTCTGGAAGTAGCGCCAGTGGATTCTGTTCAGCAAACGGCATCGGAGCTAGTACTTGCAGTGCTACGGGATCCGGCGTTTAACTTTGCGAACCCCTTCCAAAAATGTTGGGACCGCGCTTCGTGATTTTCGTTTCTTTGTTCCGTTTTCTCCCCGCGGATAAATCAGAGATTCGTGATATAATATGCTCTCATTTTTAAAGGAGGCTATTCCTATGCAAGCCAAGGACTTACGTAAAGGTACGACCATTTTTTTTCAGAACGATCTTTATATCGTGACGGATTACCGGCATTATACGCCCGGCAATAAACGCGGGTTTGTCCAGATCGAGATGAAAAGTCTGAAGACCGGAAAGATTCTTCAAAATAAATTCGCCTCGGACGATGAAGTCGAACGGGCGGTTCTGGATCCCAAACCCTGCCAGTATCTGTATCATGACGACCAGGGTTATCATTTTATGGAAATGGAAGATTATCACACCTTTGCCCTCAGCGCGGATGTGATCGGCGATTCGAAATATTACCTGAAAGAGAACATGGAAATTAAGATCGATTTTTATGAAGGCAATCCCGCCATTCCGGAAATTCCAAAAGTGGTTGTTCTCAAAGTGACCGAGTCTCCGCCCTGGATCAAAGGGGATTCGGTTTCCAATAATATGAAACCCGCGGTCTGCGAAACCGGGCTCAAAATCCAAGTGCCTTTGTTTATCAACGAAGGCAACGAGATCAAAGTCAACACGGAAACCGGTGAGTACATCGGCCGCGCGTAAAGCATTCGAAACTGAAGATCAAGGACCGAATATCGAAGATGAAGACTGAAACTGCGAGCTAAAGACCGCTAGCTGAAGACGAAAGACGCAATGTGTGTTGGGTCGCTATGAAGGAGCGAGGAGCAGGAGCATGACGGATATCAAGACTGAAATTGCGGTTGTGGGTTCCGGGCCCGGCGGATATACTGCGGCGTTTTATGCAGCGGATCGGGGAAAACGAGTTGTCCTGATTGAAAGCAGTGACCGTTTAGGCGGTGTGTGCCTGAACCACGGATGTATTCCTTCAAAAGCCTTCCTGCATGCAAGTCACCTTATCCGGGAAGCGCGGGAATCCGGTTTTCGGGGCATTGATTTCGGATCGCCCAAAATCGATCTCGAAAAGATGCGCGCCTGGAAAGATTCGATCCTTCATAAACTTGGCAGTGGAATCCGCGAACTCGCCAAAAAAAGAGACGTTGAAATCATGCACGGGCGCGGATGTTTCGAAAACTCCAAAACGCTTCGGGTCGATACGGCCGGCGGCAAAAAATTTGTTCATTTTGAAAAGGCAATTATTGCAACAGGATCGAAACCCGCCCTGCCATCGGACTTCGATCTCGGCGGCGGGTGCATTATGACATCGACACAGGCCCTTGAATGCAAAGAGGTTCCTAACAGTCTTTTGATTGTCGGCGCGGGCTATATCGGGATGGAACTCGGGACTGTTTATGCCGCGCTCGGCAGCCAAATTGTCGTGGCTGAGGTATTAGAAAATATTCTCACGGGTGCGGATCCGGATCTGGCTCTTTATGTCATGAAGTCTGCCCAGACGAATTTTAAAGAAATCCGTTTGAATACCCACGTGGCCGGGATAACAGCCGAAAGCGGAAAAATTAAAGTGACTTTTGAGGCGGGCGATGCGTCGAGAACGGAGGAACTTTTCGACCGGGTTCTTGTATCGGTCGGCCGCACTCCGAATACAGAAGATCTCGGGTTGGAACATACCAAAGTCCAAAAAGACGAAAAAGGTTTCATTCAAGTCAATGAGGCAAAGCAAACTTCGGATCCCGAAATTTATGCGGTCGGTGATGCCGCAGGCGGCATGCTTTTGGCGCACAAGGCGGCCAAGGAGGCGAGAATTGCGGTCGACAGCATCGCGGGCGTGAAATCAAACCCCGAAAAAATTGTGATTCCGGCCGTGGTGTTTACGGATCCGGAGGTGGCTTGGTGCGGACTGACTGAATCCGAAGCAAGAAAACGGGGTATCGACGTGGTTGTGTCCCGATTTTCTTGGGCGGCATCGGGCCGCGCACTGACCATGGATCGGCCTGACGGTTTGACCAAGTTGGTGCTCGATCCCAAGACCGAACGCATCCTCGGGATGGGAGTTGCTGGCTACGGTGCCGCAGAATTAATCGGCGAAGGCGTTTTGGCCGTCCAAAAGAATATGACAGCCCGCGATCTTGCAGACGCAGTTCATCCTCATCCAACACTCTCGGAAACCATTTCGGAATGCGCCGAGGCCTTCTACGGATTCTCCGCCTCAGCCTATCCGCGCCGGAGGCATCAGTAAAAACTCGGTGGAATGACCTTTTGGTTCGTTCTTGAAGGATTATTCTCTTCTTTGCGGTGGAGGACCGGGTGGTAAAAACAGACAAATCTAATGAAAAAAGAAAGGCTGATCCAAAAAAAGGATCAGCCTTTCACCCATCGTTGAGTTTTCTTGTGTTTTTCGTCCCTGGGCTTTTCTACCTCACTTTTTACCTGTGTTAGACGAACGATTGTTCATGCTTCTGTCGTTACTTCTTTCACGTCATTTCTTTTTACGGCATTTCCACGACATTCTTTATCCCGGCGCGAAAAATTGCTATCATGCCAATGCGAGGCCCGAATCCCCTGGGGCAAGAGTCCGTTGAATGGCCTTTTCAAAACGGCCGAGAACGAGAAGGATATGCCGTCACAAAACAAAGTCATTTCGCTTTTGCAATCCCAGCTTCGCCGAAAGGTCCGTGGCGATGTCCGGTTTGACGCAGGCAGCAAGGCAGTCTATGCGTACGATGCCTCCAATTACCGTCAGATCCCCATCGGAGTCGTCCTTCCCAAAGATGAGTCCGATGTTTTAGCAGTCACCGAGATTTGCCGGGCCAGTGACGTTCCCTTGCTTGTGCGCGGTGCCGGGACCAGTGTCGCCGGGCAGTGTTGCAACCGCGCGCTCGTGATGGATGTCTCCAAATTTATGAATCGAATCCTCGAGATCGATCCGGCCCAGCGATTGGCCCGTGTCCAGCCCGGTGTGGTTCTTGATGACCTCAGATACGCCCTTCGTTCTTTCGGCTTGACGTTCGGACCGGATCCGGCGACACACAACCGTTGCACACTGGGCGGGATGATCGGGAATAATGCCTGCGGGATTCATTCGGTTATGGCAGGCAAGACCGTGGATCATGTGGAAGCGCTCGAAATCCTTACCTACGACGGTTTAAAGATGAAGGTGGGCAGGGTCGATAAGAACGAGCTTAACCACATCATTCAAGTCGGCGGGAGACAGGGCGAAATCTATTCGCGCCTCAAATCGCTGGCGGACGAATACGCGTCTCTTATCCGCACCCGCTATCCGAAAATTCCCCGCCGGGTCTCCGGATACAATCTCGATCAATTGCTTCCGGAAAACGGTTTCCATGTGGCACGCTCCCTTGTCGGTTCCGAGGGGACCTGCGTGACGATCCTTGAAGCGACATTGAATTTGATCCCCGAGCCTTTCCAGCGGGCCCTTTTAGTCCTCGGATATCCGGGCATTTGCCAAGCCGCGGAGGATGTGGAGTGGATCCTAGCCTGCCGGCCCATCGGTCTAGAAGGCATGGACGCGCATTTGATGCGGCGGTTCAAAAAGAAAGGCTTGCACGCAGCCGAAATTTCGATCCTCCCGGAGGCAGAGGCCTGGCTTTTTGTGGAATTTGGAGCCGATCGGCAGAAAGAGATCGAAGAAAGTATCCGCCGTCTTATCGATCGTTTCAAACGCAGACCCCATCCGCCGGCCATCAAGTTATTCAGCGACCCCGCCGTGCAAAAAAAGATTTGGTCGATTCGCGAATCTGCGTTGGGAGCTTCGGTTTTTGTCCCCGGAGAAAAAGATACCTTCAGTGGATTTGAAGATTCTGCAGTTCCTCCGTCCCAGCTCGGGAGTTACCTCCGGGAGCTTGAAAAATTGTACGAACGATTCGGGTATGACGCTGTCACTTACGGCCACTTTGGGGACGGATGCGTTCACGCACGCGTGAGCTTTGATCTGAGGACTGACGAAGGGATCCGGAAATATCGCGCGTTTGCGGAAGAGGCCTCGGATTTGGTGGTCCGTTATGGAGGTTCGTTGTCGGGCGAACACGGAGACGGCCAGAGCTGGGGAGAGTTCCTCCCGAAAATGTTCGGCCGGGAGCTCGTCGAGGCCTTCCGCAAATTCAAAGCGATCTGGGATCCTCGGGGTATGATGAATCCCGGAAAAAAAATCGGCGGTTATAAGATGGACGAGGATCTCCGGCTGAAATCCTACCGTACGATCGCCGAGCCGGATTATTATTTTCGTTTTCCCGAGGACGGAGGACGTTTAAGCCGGGCGACGGAACGTTGCATGGGTACCGGTAAGTGTTTAAGAAAGGATGAAGGAACCATGTGCCCGAGTTATCGGGCAACTGGCGAGGAACGTTACTCAACGCGCGGCCGTGCGCATTTGCTTGGCGAGATGATCCGTGGCGAGGTAATCGTAAAGGGATGGCGCGACCGGCATGTGAAGGAGGCGCTCGATTTATGCTTATCCTGCAAGGCGTGCAAGGACGAGTGCCCCGGGAATGTGGACATCGCCAGTTACAAGGCCGAGTTTCTTTCCCATTATTACCGGGGAAAGTTAAGATCGATCCACGCCGTCTTTTTTGGACTGATGCCTCAGTGGCTCGGTCTGGCTTCGCTGGTCCCGCGCGTCACCAACCTTTTGACGCAGACCCCGCCTGTCCGCGATATCCTCAAGTGGATGGCCGGAATTTCGCCCCCCCGCCGGATCCCGCTTTTGGCCCGCCAGACTTTTAAGGATTGGTTCCGCCGTCGGCCCGTCAAAAATCAGGGGATGCCTCAGGTAATTTTGTGGCCGGATACGTTCAATAATCATTTCTCTCCGGGCATATTGAAATCCGCGGTCGAGATTTTGGAAACATTGGGTTTTCAGATTCTCACACCTCAGGAATCGTTATGCTGCGGCCGCCCCCTGTATGAGCAGGGCATGTTGGATCGAGCCAGGCGTGCCCTCGAAAAGATTATGAGGGTATTGGGGCCAAGCCTGAAGCAGGGGATTCCGGTCGTCGGACTCGAGCCCGGCTGTATCTCCGTCTTTCACGATGAGATCAAAAACTTTTTCACGGATCGGGAAGACGCACGCCGCCTGCGTGATCAATACTTTTTATTCTGCGAGTTCCTCCAGAAAAAACTCCCGGATTATGAATTTCCGAAACTCACTCGCAGGGTTCTTGTGCAAGGCCACTGCCATCACAGGGCCCTCGACGGGATGAAGGATCTATCGACGATCCTCGAAAAGTTGGGGCTGGATGTTCATTGGCTGGATTCAGGATGCTGCGGCATGGCCGGTGCGTTTGGTTTTAGCCGAGCGCATTACGAAATGTCAAAGGCCATTGCCGAATCTTCCTTAGTGCCGGCCGTACGCAAGGCACCGGCGAGTTCGTTGATTTTGGCCGACGGCTTTAGCTGCCGCGAACAAATCCGGCAGATGACCGGCCGGGAACCTTTGCATTTGGTGGAGGTGCTAAAAATGGCTTTTGATGAACACTTGAATCAATTGGGTTAGTGTGTTGTTTCTTACATTCGATGCGGATTTCGTCTCCCCCTCGCCCTATTCTCACCCCCTCGAAGGGGGAGAGGATAAAGGTGAGGGGGGTATCACTCGAATCTAGGAAACGTCATCTGAAAAAGGAGAAATTCTCATTTGATTTCTTAGCTTGACAGGCTGATGCGAAGAGTAAAAAATATGCACGAGGCCGGCAAAAACGGTTCTGGCGAAGAGATTGATTTCCCAAGGGATGCGAAGGCTCACTGAAGTACGTCATCCTGAAGCAGACCGGCTGTCCGTGCCCAGGGTCGGGTCCGCACGAAAATCAGCGGATCCGTCCTTTGTCGGAACGGAAGCCGATGGCCGAATGAAGGATCTCGCGGGATTCTTTTTCTGCCGTTGGCGCCGTTGGACGTCACCGCCTAAGGCGAGATCCCGTTCTTCGGCGGGGAGGAATCCCTCGCTATAGCCGGAAGTGGCGGGCTTAGAATGACGGGGCTTACAGAAAGTTTTACAAAAGGATTAGAGGAGATGGGCAAAAATAAAGCGGTCTGTTGTTTTCTTTTTTTAATGGCACTCGG
>JAMWDC010000088.1 GCA_023819025.1 Candidatus Omnitrophota bacterium
GGAAGTTCATCCTCATACGAGACATAATTTTGCAGGCTGCCCGCCACATAAGCCGTACTGAAATAATAGAAACGGCGAAGCTTTCCCCTTTCCCAAAAATCAGAGGCGAGCTTTAAAGCTGCGATCGTCCCGTCGAGATTGATGCGATAGCAATCCGATTCCGAACCGTTCAGGGCCGTTAAGGCGGCCACATGAAAAAAATCGGTCGTCTGTTCCCGAAGCATTCCCAACTCGTCGACACTCAGACCCAAATCAGGCTGTGAGACATCCCCGTTTAACACTTGGACCCGGCTGCCCAAAAAAATTTCGAGGTCGAAAGCCGATAACATTTTACGTACCCGGTCCCAATGGGAATGCCGATTTTGGGACCGGATGAGCAAAACAAGCCGGTCTTGAGTCGTCCAAAGAAACCTTTTTACCAGTTCTTTGCCCAGGGTCCCGGTGGATCCGGTGAGAAAAATAACCCGTGGTTCAATCGCTGAATTTTTTTCGTTGATAAGCGAACTCATGTTTATAGGTTTATAGGCGGAACCAGTCCCTTAGGAGGATGGAGGAAACTTTTTCACTGCCAAGCAGATATTCTGCCCGCCAAAGCCAAATGAATTAGAGAGGGCTACATGCACCTCGGCCCGACGGCTTTCGTTAGGGACGTAATCCAAATCACAGTCCGGATCCGGCTCCTCATAATTGATGGTCGGAGGTATCACAGAATCACGCATGGAAAGAAAGCACGCGATTAACTCCAACGCCCCGGCAGCGGCAATCATATGGCCGAGCATGGACTTAATGGAACTTACAGGAACGCTATAAGCACGATCCTTCATGACTTTTTTGATCACCAAAGTTTCGATGGAATCATTTACCTGGGTCCCGGTTCCATGGGCATTGATATAATCCACTTCACTTATCGATAAATCCCCCTTCGCCATTGCTATCTTCATAGCACGCTGGGCCCCTTCGCCTTGGGGATCCATATCCGTAAGGCGGAAGGCATCTGCCGTCGAACCGTAGCCGACGATTTCTCCGTAAATGTTGGCATTCCGTTTAAGGGCATGAGAAAGTTCTTCGAGAATGACAACACCGGCCCCTTCGCCCAAGACAAAACCATCGCGGTTCTTATCAAACGGACGGGAAGACTTCGAAGGCTCATCGTTACGGGTCGATAAAGCTGTGAGAAGACTAAATCCTGCAATCCCCAAAGGGTAAATCATCGAATGCGACCCTCCTGACATGACAATATCCGCATAACCCGCCCGAATCCATTCAAACGCCTCACCAATCGCTTGACTTGAAGCGGCACATGCCGTCAGACACGTACAAACAGGTCCTCGAATATCGAAACGGCGCGCCAAGTGCGTCACCGTCATGAAAGGCTGGGACTCCAATTCGCGGAGCGCATGCATATGCCGGCCCGATGCCTCAAGGAACAAACTCTTATCCACAACCGCGCCATTGTTCCCTAAGGACGCAGCGACCGTTTCTACAAAAGATTCAAAATCATTTCCGCTATCGCCCGCCCCGAAATAAATCCCGAAACGTTCCGGATGAATATTGAAAGGCCTGAGACGGGAATCCTCGAAGGCCTCCTGGGCTGCCTTCAAAGCAAAAAAAGTACTTCGCGCCGCGTGAGCGAGCGTCGGATCCTGTTGGCGCAATCGATCAAAATCGAACCCGCGAACCTCGGCAGCGATCTTCGTGGGGAATTCGCTGGCATCAAAGATCGTAATCCGTCCGATGCCCGACTCCCCGTGAACCAGACGTCTCCAAGTCTCGCGGACATTCAATCCCAAGGGAGAAACTGCACCGACCCCGGTGACAACAACGCGACGATTCAACTTGTGAGGTCTCCTTCCAAGTTTTATTTTTTATTTCAGAGTCTTCAAAAAATCAGACGGTTAATTACCATAATCATAAAAATAAGGCCGACAAACTTAAGGGGCGCATTCTTTTCTTACCACGACGGATGCATTTTGACCGCCAAATCCGAAAGAATTAAATAGAAACGTCTTAGCCTTCAAAGTCTGGGGGGCAGTTTTCACAAACGGAAGATCGCATTCCGGATCTGGCTTTTCGAGTTTTGCGATGGGAGGAATGACGCTGTATTCCAGCGACAATAAGGCGGCGGCAATTTCGACACCCCCGGCACCGTACACAAGGTGCCCGGTGATCGGCTTGGTCGCCGTGACTTGCAATCTGCTTGTGAAATTTTCGAAAACCGACTGCACGGCCCGGGCTTCTTGAATATCTTCGGAGGGAATGCCGCTGCCATTGGCCAGCAGGAAATCCACGTCTTCAGGTCCGGTTTGTGCATCACGGAGTGCGAATAGCATGGCAAGCCGTTTTCCGTTAAAATCATCGGTGGAACGCGGATCATAGTTGTAATCCGAAGAGGACCCGTACCCCACGATTTCCCCGTAAATCCGTGCACCGCGCGCCTTGGCATGTTCCCAATCCTCAAGGACCAAGATACCGGATCCCTCTCCAAGAACCATTCCATCGTGCCTTTCATCAAAGGGGCAATAGCCCCGTTCGTAATAAGAAAGCAGCCCCAATAAATGGAAACGCGAAATGCCCATGGCATTGATTTTGGAATCCGATCCACCCGCTAGCATTAAATCGGCATCTCCTCGCTGGATGACCTGATAGGCCTCGCCGACAGCTTGAGCGCCCGCTGCCGCAGATGTAGTAATCGTATTGCTCGCTCCCCGGAGTCCGTAAGCAATCGAGACATGACAGGCGGGCATATTCGGCATATACTTTAATAACCACAGCGGATAAAGGGAACGAATCCCTTCTTGGCCGAATTTTCTAATCTGGAAATGGCCCTGATCGTCCAAGGCACTGCGTATGGCAACACCGACTTCATCCAAGTCATTATTGATGATCCCCACCCCCAGGGAAATCCCGAACCGGGTGCGATCTACACTTTCTAAACGGAGTCCTGCGTCTTCAATGGCAAGGCCGCTGGCTGCGATCGCAAGCTGAATTTCCCGGGACATAAGCTTAAGGGACTTGCGCTGTCGGGCATATTTGGCAGGATTGAAGCCGGATATTTCCCCTGCGAATTTTACCGGAAAACCATTCACAGGAAAACCAGAAATCGGCCGGATACTTGACTCACCTTCGAGGACCGCCTTCCAATAAGGCATCCACCCTTCACCACAAGGAGTGACAAGTCCCAACCCCGTAATCGCCACCCGACGATCGCTCACTCCCTCACCCCCTCCGAAGAACTAAAATCCACTTCCTCAAGGATCATGCTTGAATTTTTTCTCGCACCTGAAAATAATCCATAAATCGGTCATGAAACGTAAAAGATTTCACTTGCCCAGGAATAAAATGTCCAACATTCATAAGAAGAAAACGGCTTTGGGCCACGATTCTTTCGCGGCTTCGAATCGTCCCTTCCAACCACGCCCCTTCCGGCCGAAGATTTTCCGAGGTCGCTTCGATCTCGATCACCTCGCCCGTCAAACCAATGTCGTTGAAATCGGCTTGGTCGATTTTGGCAAATATCAAATCTTCTTCGAAATCCTTTTCCGCACCTAACAGCAAGGCACCTGTCTGAGCCATCATCTCCATCATTAACAATTGCGGACTGATGGAACCCGCGGGCACACGGCTTCGCGTGCTGGCGATCTTTTTCTTCTGAATCATCTTAACTTCATCAAGAACAAGCCAACGCATCGTATCTAAGATTTCCAAACCGACACATGAGCACCGACCAAAGCACCTCGCCGGAAAAAATGTCCGATACCTTCGCAGGTCTTTGTCTGGTCATCCAAAAGGGATTCCGCTCTGAAACCATTGTCCGGCAATAACGTGCATTGAATCTTCTGAAAACCTTCCAAACCAAGCCACGCCTTTCCGAACGCTTTGAAGAATGCCTCTTTGGCCGCAAAAAGCTTAGAAAATTGAAGTGGGGATAAAATTTGTCGGCCGTACTGTTTCTTTTCTTGCAAAGTCAGGAGACGGTGCAAGGCATCGCGACGGTGTCTGGCCAGAAGTTGCCGCACCCGATAAACAGAAATGAGATCGATCCCTGAACCAATAAGTTGCTTCTCCGGAGGGCGTCGGCTCTTCTTGCGGACGCCGCGGCTAAATCCACCAAAGATGCTTGATTGCATTCCCTATGCTTTGACCTCTTTGGCAAGACGATCTTGAATGTAACTGACAATCATCTGAACGGTAAAATATTCGGCGAGTTTGGAAACCTCGGGATCGCTTGAGAAAGTTTCGATATCCAAATAAGGCAATTTTGCTTTTAACATCGCCAGCCCTTCGGGCGTTACCCGGCCTTCCTTCACATAAGCTTCTTGATTCAGAATATTGCCGGGAAAAAGTTCGCCGCTCGGGATCTTGATGTCAAAACTTTTTTCCAACCGAAAAATGATATCGATAAAATCGATCGACTCGGCCCCCAGATCCCGGGTCAGAGAGGCCTCCGGGCAGATTTCCTCAGGATCCCGGCCGAGCGCCGAAGCTAGAATATCTTTTATTTTTTCATAAACTTCCTCGTGCATGATAGAAGGTTCTCCTCTTGATTACGTTATTTTCGAATGTCTAATTAAATTAAACAACCGTCCCCAAACAGGTGTCTTTATGTGACTCAAGACACGGCAGCGCTCTTAGGTGCCGTCTTCGCCTCCAAGGTTAATTCGGCCGTCACGGCCACCTTGCCTTTATGAAAGAGTTCGGCTTTCCAACGGGTCTGATTTCCCTCCGACGACATCAGATGCAAACGGCTTTCCCATTCGTCACCCGGTTTTAGATACGTCAAAAAGCGCGTGGCCCGGATTTGTTTCAGAAAATAATACCCCTGATCCTCGGCATTCGTGACCGATAAATAATGTTCAGCGGTCTTCTTGAGCATCTCAAGTGCCAGGACCCCGGGCAGCACAGGAAAACCGGGGAAATGATCCTGAAAAAATTCAGATTGTTCGGGAATATGTCCAGACGCCGCGATACCCTCTCCGGGTTTCATCCATAAAATCTTTTCTAAACACAGCTCGTTCACAGCTGATTCTCTATGGTGCCTTACAGCACCCTAAAAACGAAAATCCCGTTTAAGATACGAAGTCCGCAAAGCCAGGTATAAATTTCCTTGGCCTCAGCGAGCGAAAAACCGAGGCGTTTAAACAACGCCTTCCATTCTCCCTTTTTCTTAAAATTACAAGGGTGGCCGAAAAATTCGAGGTTATAAATACAATCCCGTAAAACTGTCCACCACCGCCCTGCGGTATGATGATATAAATCTTCCACGACAATCACACAATACCGGGTAACACGGTGCGCTTCGCGGATGATCGCATCCGGCGCTCGGGTATGATGTAGAACTGTAATTAAAAGACTGACATCAAAACTTTTATCTTTAAAAGGGAAACGCCCGTTTTCATAAACAACGACAGGAGCCTTTTGAAATCCCGGCTTCACCACGTCGAGCACTGTTACCTTGTGCCCTCGAAGCCGAAGCGGTTCCTCGTAAAACCCCCATCCTCCGCCGATATCCAGAATTTCGCTAGCAGCCGGAATATGATTTTCAAAAAGCTGGACAAACTTTTCAGCTCGCCGATCTAGGCCTATATAAGGGCAGTCCCGTACCATGCCATCCAATAAATTTCGCAGAATTGTCCGGCAGTTCATGATCACGTGATCCGAACCCATTGGGATGGCTTCATATAGCGAGCGGATTATAACATAAAGCCCAGGACCTCCAAAAGAAATCTTTTCATTTGATTTTTGTTACCGAGATGTTTATTCTTTATCAACCTATGAATCCGACATTCAAGGGTAAAACCGCACTGATTACGGGAGCATCGAGAGGTATCGGACGCTCGATCGCTTTTCATCTGGCCCAAAGGGGGGCCCAGATCGTGATCAACTATGTCCGAAACGAAGAGACGGCACGCGCAACTCAAGATGCCCTGTCACAGTTTGGAATAAAAACTCTGCTTTATCAAGCCAATGTGGGCGATCCGAAAAGCGTTGACGAAATGGTTCGAGCAGCCGTCAGCGAATTCGGTGGGATTGACATTCTGATCCATAATGCCGCTCTCGGCGCTCTCAAGCCCACCTATCTCCTTAAATCGAATCAATGGGATTTATCCCTCGAGGTGAATACCAAGGCCTTTCTCGTATTGACCCAAAAAGTCCTGCCCTATATGGAGAAAAAAGGCGGAGGATCCATCGTGGCCATATCCAGCCTCGGTGCCCAACGCGTCATCCCTAATTATGGCGCGATTGGTATTTCCAAATCCGCCCTCGAAACATTGGTCAAATATCTCGGTGCGGAATTGGCTCCCAAAGGTATTCGAGTCAATTGCGTTTCAGGGGGGGCCGTAGATACGGATGCCTTGAAGGCATTTCCCAATTACGAGAATCTCAAGAAAGAAATCGTCAAAAGAACTCCTGCGGGCCGGATGGGCGAACCGGATGATCTAGCCCGTGTGGTCGTATTTTTGGTTTCCCCGGAATCAGGCTGGATTTACGGACAAACGATCATCGCTGACGGCGGCCTGTCACTTATCTAAACACTGGGATACCCGATTGATTGCTCCCTTTTAAAAATTTGGGCGTCGTTGCCTATGTTTCTTTTTTCCCCCGACGAATCTGTCCTCTTCTGAAACAGCATAATAATTTCGCTCTCACGCATAGGCGGAAATTTCGCAACTTGAAGATTTGCCGTCACATGAGCCTTATCTCTCATTCCCACAAGCGAAGTCGTCACACCTGGCACCGAACGCGCAAACTGAAGGGCGCATTGGACCGATTGCTTGAGATCGCGGAAATGTTTCCGGAAAAATTCCGGAAGTTCCCCTGCCAAGCGACCTTGGAGAAGTGAGGCACTCGTCACAGCCGTGATTCCGAAGTATTCACAAATACCGAGGAATGAAACGAGGGCCCCGCGGTACCGCTGATTGGGAAGAATCCACGCCTCGGGCATGGCAAGATTAAAAGGAAGCTCCACAACCTTAAAATGATGATCCGGTCCGACGGCAGCCTTAGCCAAGCCAACCATTTCTTCGAGTGAGAGAAAATCCTTCTGAGTCTCCGAAACCCGGAAGCCGTTCCATGTCGCCAGACCATACATCCGAATCTTATTTTCGTGAACTTTGAGCTCCAGACATTCGAAGGCAGCTGAAAGTCTTTTTAAAAATGTCTTGCGCTCAAGACGGGCAAGCTGAACCTCGGGATTGTGTAAATAGTAAATATCAACGGTTTGGAGTCCCAAATTCTCCAAGCTACGTTCGATTTGGTCATCCAAATACGCTGGCGCCATGGCGTGATAACCTTCCACCAGATCGCCGGGTTTTAAGATACCATTTTGGATATAGGTTTGGTCAAAATAGGCCTTCGGGTTTTGCGGATATTCGCCGTCAAACTGGAGAAATCCGCCCTTGGTACAAACTATGATTTCCTCACGCTTGAGTTTACCGGAGCCGATGAGTTCGGCCAGGACTTGACCGATGCATCTTTCACTTCGTTGGGCACGATAATTGATGGCCGTATCAACCAGATTGACACCGGACAGAAGAGCCTCCGTGATTGCACCCTGATAAAGATCATCGGTCGCATCATCAAGATCCCCCAGATACGTCCCAATGCCAATGGAAGGAAACCAGAGTCTGTGCCTTGCCCGAAAATGTCCCTCGGCCAAAAGATCTTTAAAACGTTCTTTATACGCCACCGTACCTTCCGACGTCGCGTAACCTTTTATTTTTCTGGGAGCCGCAATCATATAAAAAGATAGGATCGAAA
>JAMWDC010000089.1 GCA_023819025.1 Candidatus Omnitrophota bacterium
TTTTCAAACCAAAAACCGATGAGAAGGTAGGAACACAGTCCGACGATTTCCCAAGACATGAAGAAAAGAATAAAGTTACTAGCAATCACAAGGCTCAACATGCCAAACATAAAAAGAGACATGTAGGCGAAGAATCTGGAATAACGCGGATCCTCATGCATGTATCCGACCGAGTAGATCTGAATCAGCGTTCCGACAATCGTAACGACAAACAGGAGGACCGTTGCAAGCGGGTCAATCAAATAGCCAAAGGTCAGTGTGTAGGAACCGAGGCCGATCCAAGTCCATTCTTGCATGAAAGATCCGCCATAGCGGGCGATTTGATAGACCGTCGGGAGCGCGAGGGCCGAAGCGGCAAGGCTTGCGAGGATGGAAATCCATGCAGCCCGATGGCGGACCCAGCGGCTGAAAAGGATATTGATTGCAAAGGCTACGAGCGGAAAAACCGGAATGAGATAGGCATGAGATGCCAAAATTACCATTTCAATAAGTCCATTTCATCCGTCAAGATTGTTTTTCTCGTCCGGAAAAGTGCCAGCACGATCGCCAGTCCCACGACCGCCGTTGCGGCTGCAAGCGTGATCACGAAGATGGCAAAGATTTGTCCGGTGGCCGGTTCCAAAGATGTGGATCTTGAAAAGGCGACAAGATTCACATTGGCCGCGTTCAGGATCAATTCAATGGAAAGTAAAATACCGATAATGTTTCTTCGGACCAGGGTCCCGTAGATCCCGATGACAAAAAGAGCCGCTGCAAAAATCAAGATGTGTCCGAGCGGAATAATCATGGCTCCCTCTCCTTTTTGGCGATGACAATCGCGCCGATCAATGCGGCGATTAAGATAACCGAGATTGCCTCAAACGGGAAGACATAAGTGGTCATCAGTGCTTGTCCCAGATCCAGTGCACTCGCTGGAATATGACGGGCCGGGGGATTCGCAAGCCAAGGTGTTCGGCAAACAGTTCCTATCAGTAGATAAAGCAAGAGCAGCGTGACGATGGCAGCCGCAAATCCCTGGCGGTTTGTTTGGGGGATGTTCTTATCGCCCAGGCGCTGGGTCAGCATGATGGCATAAATTACAAGGGTCATCACAGCGCCGACATAGATCAACACTTGGATACCGGCCAGAAAATCGGCCTGAAGGGCCAGGTAAACGCCCGCGATGCCGAGAAGGACACCGACAAGGGCGAGGGCCGAATGAAAGAGATTGTGAAGCGTCACAACGCCGATGGCCGCAACGATCGTGACCGCCATAACCGCATAGACCGCGATTTTGATAAGAGTCTCTAAAAATGCCATAACGTCTTTCAATGTAGGGACGCAATTTCTGCCGTGTAAAATCGCGGATCCAACACGATTGTTGGTGGATATTGCGCCCATTGACTCAGGGCGTGATAAATTACGCCCCTACAGTTTCATTATTCTCATCCTCCGCCAATCGGTAGACCCGATTTTCAGGCACATAACTCCGGTTTAATTTCGTAAAAATCCAAAAGCTTGGACCGAGAATTCCCAAGGAGCCGACCCATTTCCAGAGGCCAGGGGAAAAATACCAAAATCCTACCACGAAGATATTGATCAAGGCCAACGGAAGCAGAAATTTCCAGGCGAGTCCCATTAATTGGTCCACGCGGAAGCGCGGGAGCGTGCCCCGAAACCAAAACATAACTCCAATGAGGGCATATGCCTTTAACAGGAACCAAAGCCAGGAGGGAAGCCAAGGGCCTTTCCAGCCGCCCAGAAAAAGGGTAACGGCCAGCGCCGAAACCGCGAAGACGCTGATAAATTCCGCCATGTAAAAGAGTGCAAATTTGATACCGCTGTATTCGGTATGAAACCCGGCCACGATTTCGGATTCTGCCTCCGGGATATCGAAAGGCGAACGGTTACATTCCGCAACTGCACACAAGAAGAAGATCAGAAATCCTGCCAATCCCCACGGAGTCCAAACAAACCAGCCTGCTGACTGTGCTTCGATGATCGCGTTTGTCGAAAGCGTTTCCGCGACGAGAATCACGGGGACGACCGATAAAACCATTGGGACTTCATAAGAAATCATTTGTGCGACTGTGCGCATTCCTCCCAAGAGGGAAAATTTATTGCGGGATCCCCAGCTTGCCATGAAGATAGCAATTGTGGATATGGAAGAGACTGCGATAAAATAAAGAATACCGATATTCAAATCAACAGCCGTCATGCCCCGGCCGAACGGAATGACGGCAAAGATCAGCAACGCCGGCATCACGATGATCACAGGTGCCAGGAAATGCAATACCGGATCGGCTTGAAATGGAACGATGTCTTCTTTGGTAAGCATCTTGATGCCGTCGGCAATCGGCTGGAGAAGTCCGAATTTTCCCACGCGGTTGGGGCCGATACGATTTTGGATCCGTCCCACAACTTTCCGCTCCAAGAGCGTGAGATACATCATGGTCAGCGGGGCAAAGATAAGAATCGCAACGATGCTTATCACCATCGAAGCTACGAGAACGATCCAGTCCGGAAGGAATCGCGCTAATAGATCCAGCATCAGGCGTTTGGCGAAAACAAATAATTGGTCCAAATATTCCATCAGCGTTCCTTTTTGGTGTCATTGCGAGGAATCCCGCTATGGCGGAACGACGAAGCAATTCTGGTTACGAAATTGGTTTGCCCCTCGTAACCCATGAGCAGGCTCGCAATGACATTCTTTAATCGTTCCTTAGACCGGTTTCGGCGGTTCGTCCAGTTTCGGTTTTGCCGCTTGCGCTGCGGCCAGTTTTTTCTTCTCCTCCGCTTCCCGCCGTTTCTTGTCGACCGCCTGGGCGTCCCGGGGGCGGATATTGTTGAAGTATTCATTGGACTTCAAGAGTTTTGTAAGCGTATACACAAGCTCGCGATAGCGGTCCTGGGAAGCAATTTCAAATTCGTGATCCATAAAAATGGAGTCGAAAGGACAAACCTCTTCGCACATGCCGCAGTTCATACAAACGGAATAATCAATGGTGAAAGCGGCGGGACGCCTCAGAGGCCGTCCGTCCTGATCCGCGGCCCGGACGACATAAATGCATTTCGGCGGACATTCCCGTGCGCAGATGTCGCAGGCCGTGCAACGGAGATTCTCGGGCGTTCCGTCGTAAACCAGGAAGGGGAAACTCCGGAAACGTTCCTTTAGCGGAATCCGTTTTTCCGGATATTCCACCGTGAAAAGTCCGCCTTCATCGGGCTTCCGGAAGTAGGAGGTTGCAAAATTTTTCAGAGTCACAAACATGCCGCGGATGATCCCGCTTCCGAAAATCATCGATCTAATTCTCCCAGGATAATGTCGATACTCCCCAAAATAATGATGGCATCGGCCACTTTATGGCCGACACACAAATCTTCCAGCACCGTTAAATTGATCAGCGAAGGCGAGCGGACATGATAACGCCAAGGCTGAGGTGTTCCATCGCTTACCAGATAATAGCCGAGTTCGCCTTTGGGGGATTCGACACGTCCGTAAGCTTCTCCCACAGGGGGTTTGAAATTACGAGGTAATTTCAGAAACGATGTGGACTTCGGATGGATAAATTCACCGGGCCGGATTCCCTTGAGGGCCTGTTCCAGGATCTTGACGCTCTCGCGCATCTCGAGGATCCGCACATAATACCGGTCATAAACGTCTCCCTTGTCTCCGAGCGGGATCCGGAAACTGAACCGTTCGTAGATCGAATATCGGTCGACCTTGCGGATATCGTAATTGACTCCAGAGGCGCGAAGGACGGGTCCGGTGATGCTCGCATTGACGGCCAAATCCGGCGGCAGGACGCCGACATTCTGGCAGCGCATGCAAAGGATCTCATTTTTGGTGAGCAGGGCTTCGAATTCATCGAGAAAGGCCGGAAATTTCTGGACGATCTTTCGGATTTGCTCCAGGTCCGCGTCGGACACGTCCCGCTTCACGCCGCCGAAACGGAAATAGTTACACATCATCCTCGAACCGGAAATGGCCTCAAAAATATCTAAAATTTTTTCCCGCTCCCGGAAGGCGTAAAGAACCGGCGTAAAGAAGGCGCCAAGATCATTCAATAGAAATCCGATGACAGAGACATGATTGACAAGGCGCGTCAATTCAGCCATGATGACGCGGATATATTGTGCCCGTTCCGGGACTTCGATGCGCGCCAGTTTCTCCACCGCGAGGGCGTAACCGAAATTGTTCGCCATGGAGTTGAAATAATCGAGCCGGTCCGTATAAGGCATGACAGCCGCATAAGTCAAATTTTCCGCGATCTGTTCATGGTTTCGGTGAAGGTAGCCCATGACGGGTTTGACAGAGACGATTGTTTCCCCGTCAAGCACGATATTCATCCGAAAAACGCCGTGGGTTGACGGATGCTGCGGTCCAAAATTTACCTCCAGGGTTTCCGTATCCATGGGATTCGTATCTTGGACGGTGACCGTTTTTTCATCCATCTAAACACCTGATTCCTTGGTCGGTTTTTGGGCCAGGGCCCTTAGCCCCTGCTGTTTTAATTCGTGAGCCTGCTTTCTTATGTCTTCTGGGATCGGAATCCCGTGTTCTTCAAGCCATTGGATGTCTTCGGCTTCGAGAATCTCCGAATCTTCCTGAAGATAGTCTTTACGCAAAGGAAATCCTTCAAAACCTTCCCAGAGGAACAGACGGCGCAGGTCCGGATGATTTTCATAAAGGATACCGAACAGATCGTAGGCCTCGCGCTCCTGGAACTCCGCGCCCCGGTAAATCCGGGCCAACGACGGTATTTTAGGTTCGTCGCGCCGGACGCGAACACGAAGCACGATCGGACCTGTTTTCTTTGCCATCGAATACAAATGATAAACCGATTCCAGATAATCCAGGTAATCCGCGCCGGTGACTGAGGCGAGGTAGTCCATCCGGAATTCGGGCGAGTCTTTAAGATACCGGACAACCCGAGTGAGATTCCCTGGCTTTTCGACGAGGAGGGACTGGCTGACGATTTTTACAGAGACGCCGGGTAAGGCGGATTCAATTTTGGATTTGATTTCGGAAATATTCATGAGGACGGCGCCGTAGTGACCACATCCAGATGCGGAGCTTTTGTTTTCTTTCCCGTCAGGATCGGTTGTCCATAACGCTGTTTACGCAGTTCCTCCTGGCGAGGCCTCCAAACTTCCGGATTATATTTTGGGATGAGCCCGTGGGGTCCGTATTCCGGAACCGGATAAACCCGCTTCAGTCCTTTTTGATACCATTCGCATTTTTCAATTTCCTGGCTGTCGATTTTTTTTTGTAATTGGATCAGACCGTACAAGAGCGCTTCGGGACGGGGAGGGCAACCGGGCAGATGGACATCCACGGGGATGTAACGGTCAATGCCTCGGAGGACGTTGTACCCGTCGATAAAAGGTCCGCCTGAAATCGCACAGGCCCCCATGGTGAGAACATACTTCGGCTCTGGCATTTGATTGTAGAGACGGACCAAAAGAGGCGCCATTTTTTTTGTCACAGTTCCGGATATAATCATAAAATCAGCCTGGCGGGGTGACGGCCGGAAAAGTTCGGCGCCGAATCTTGCAATATCGTAACGCGCGCAAGCGGTGGCAATCATTTCGATGGCACAACAGGCAAGCCCGAACTGCATAGGCCAAAGCGAAGATCGCCGTCCCCAATTATAAAGATCATTTAAGGTGGCGATCACAATGCCCTTTTGGGCTAACTCGTTTTTGATGCCTTGATCGATTGCGGATATATTTTTTGCAAAAGCCATCACAACCTATTTATTTATGGCATGTTAGAATAATCTTAGAAATTGGATGCTGCGGGTATTGTCCGGTATCTACTCCCACTCCAGGACTTTTTTGCGCCAACCATAAACAAGTCCGATTGCCAAAATTGAGATGAAAATGACCATTTCAACAAAAGCAAAAAGCCCCAGCTTCTTAAAGGCGACAGCCCAAGGATAGATAAAAATGGTTTCGATATCGAAGATGACGAAAATCAGAGCGAAGATGTAATATTGGATTCGGAATCGAATCCAGGGATCCCCCTCAGACTCGAGGCCGCACTCGTAGCTTGTCTTTTTGATGGCCGAGGGTTTTTTCGGGGCCACCAGATAAGCCAAAACGATGGCGGCGACAGAGAATAGGAGTGTGGCAACGATAAAAATCCCGATAAATAAATAGTGATAAAAATAATCCGCAGTTTGCATCACGATGGCATTATAAAAGGAATATCCAAAATGTCAAATAAGCTCTGGCCTTACGGCTTTGGGATTTTAGACGATAAGAGTCAAAACCGCAGAATAATGATGTAAATGATTGACATGATCCAAGGGTGCGAATTCTCCGTAGGTAAAAAATCCGAGGAGAGGAACTTGAGGGAAAAACTGGCGGATCATATGGATATCCACATTCGGCTCGCCATACAGGGATCGGCCACGGGCACAGCTGTTGAAATAGAATCCGAAACGTGGCAGGGAAGGATTCAAGCGTTCCTTAAGGTCCTCGAGCATATTCCGCAAATCCGTTTTCGCCCGCTGGGGATCCCGCTTGGTAAAAGTCACGAAATCTCCGGTTTCAATCGGTGAGGCACAGGCCAACATGCCCTTTTTGACATTAACGCCCATGATGTTACGGATGAGATAAGAGGATTTTCCGAAATCGGTCTGAAAACTTCGCAGGGGGATTCCCAGGAAAACATCCTGCAACGCCTCGTTCGGATCAGTCATTTCCGTATGGCTTAACAGTTCAAGGAGGATATCGTACGCCCTGCGGCCGTCCATTTCATAGATCATATTCCCTTCGGCCCGTGTGATCTGGAGCGGTTCTCCAATCGGAAGGCACGACTGAGTTGTGCCGATCTCGGTGCAGAAATCGCCTTGGAAGGCGATCCCGGAGACGGCATCGAAAGATACTTGATCACCTTCCATTTGGAAGGTTTTTTCGTGTGTTCCGTCCTCGGCCGCGGTGCCACCGATCATAGGAAGATATCCATAGGAGTTCTCAAATCCTTCAAAAAAACGATAATTTTGGAAACTAAAGGTGTCGGGAAAAAGGAGAAGCAGTGAAGGGGTAAGTCCGCTGGAGGCGAGATGCCCTCCGACAGCTTCCCCGGCCCGGTAATTGTTCTCCTGAAGATTTTTGATCAGAAACGAGGTGGCTTCAAGTTCGTCAGAAGCAATGGTCATCAGGGCGATTCCAGGCCGTCGCTCGATTTCTGTATTTCCGGTGATCACGCCGAAGGCGCTTGCGCCGACCAGACATTTTGCGCCGGTCATTTTCCTGATTTTTTTAATGATTCTCCAGTAATGATCTCGGTGATCGGCCGTGGCAAAGAGCACGGCGAACGAAACTTTTTCGGTTCCGGATTCTTCCATGGCCTGCCGGGATACAACCTCCGCTGCTGCATCTGCATTTTCACGGTCTGAATATCCTGTTCCGATCGAAATCATCGGCGGCAGCCCTTTTTTTGATTGAAGACGAAATTTTTCGCGTGAGGAAATTGAAAGATAAAATCGGGAAGTATTCTATCATATCAAGCAATAAATCAATAAAAGGAATTCCAGTCAGGGGGCCTGCTCCCGTCTCGTTTGGTAAGACAGAACCAGGGAAGGAATTGAACTGTAACCGGAATGCGGTTACAATGAAAAAACTTCGCATGATACTGTCGGGGGATCAAAGCGGGGTTGTGCGGTATCCGAGCGATACACATTTCGATCGGGCCGAAAAACTTATTTTGGAGAATTTTTGTTTTTTTCCATGAGCGCGATAACTGTTGCATGTGCGATGATCGTAAG
>JAMWDC010000090.1 GCA_023819025.1 Candidatus Omnitrophota bacterium
CTATCACGTGGACCACAAATTCCTTGCTACTCACATCCATTCCGATGGCGATCATTACCAAGCCCCCTTCCTGTTTGTTGGTTGTTTTTCTCAACATAGCGATCGGGCAACTCGGTCTGATCATCAACCCCAACTTGCGATTGGGGGGTCGATTCATAGAATCGCCTATTTCGCGAAGTATTGTAAATAGAGAAATCCGGCGATTGTCTTCGCATCCACAATCCGGCGCTCCCGGATCATTTGCGCGATCGCACGACCCGAAAAAACATGTTTTACAATCACCTCGTCTTCGTCGCCCCGGCGGGGTGCCGGATAAAGTTTCTCGGCAAGAAAAAGATGCATCCGCTCCCCGGACACACCGGGCGTTGGATAAAAATCGACTAACTTAACGAGCCGTCGCGATGCATATCCGATCTCCTCCCGAAGTTCCCGGCAGGCGGCACTCCGAAGGGATTCTCCAGGTTCAACTCCTCCCGCCGGAAATTCCCAGAGCCAGGTTCCAGTCGCAAAACGAAACTGGCGGATGAGAACATATCGATTCAGCCTCAGGCGCGGGATGATTACAACCGATCCGGGATGTTTCAAAATTTGCCGAGACAAAAGCCTTCCATCCGGCATCCGCACCATGCAATCCACCAGGTGGATCGGGCCCTTCGAGAAAATCACTTTCTTCTTCGTCACCCGGAAACTGCGGTGCATCATTCCCCCTCAGGCCACCAACTGGAGTACCTTGACCGGTGATCCGATTATTAATTTTCCGGCAATTTTCGCTGAGCCGCACGGCCGTGCAATCTCGAGCCGATTCGAACTATTAAATAGGGGTACCAGCCGACGGGATGTGCGGCCGTAAGTACTCACAAGCTTCCCGACGGCACGACGCCCGACGTACACTTTTGCGTTCATCCAAAATCGCTCGCTCATATCGGCACGGCAGATATTTGTGATTCCATTCCCGAACCCATCAAAAAAAAGAATCTCGCCGCGAATCGATCGGCGGTCCTTTTGAATCCGCGGAAAATCCAAGCGGCGAACCGATCGTACAACCGGCCCTAACCGACAAAAAATACTCGAACGGCGCGCCAAATAAGCCGCCACCGGGGCCATAATGTCGCGGCCGTGAAACGTCTGCGACACGGCCCGTTTCAAAAAGTAACGCCGATTCTCGATCGATCGTATGCTGACCTTCGCTCGATGCCGCACCACAGGATCGAGCAGGCCATTATCGGGTCCGATAAAATAATAATGCGAAGTTCGAACGCATAGGATCTTTCGGCAGGTCCCCACGCCTGGATCCACCACGCAAACAAAAATACTCCCTTTCGGAAAAAAATCGTACGACTGACTCAAGAGGACCGCCGCCTGGATAACATTTTGCGGCGGGATCTCGTGGCTAAGATCTACGATATGGGCATGAGGATGGATCGACAGGATGACCCCTTTGAGGCATGCGGCGTAAGAATCCTGCCGGCCGAAATCGGTGAGGAGGACAATGGGTGCCGTCATGGCAGGACATCAATCTTCTGATTTCCCCAGCCAAAAAGATGCATTTTTGATTTTCCGTTCGTCAGGGTCAAAAACATGAATACAGTTACGGCCTTTGCGTTTGGATTCCAGCAAGGCAGCATCCAGCCACCGGATCAGATAATCGGCATCGATGGTTCCCGTGATGAATTCGGTAATGACCCCCATACTGACGGTCAACTGCATGGATTCCAGGGTCGGCAATTTGAGGAACAAATCGGGGTGACGGGAAATACGCCGCCGTATTCTATCGGCCGTCTTGACAGCATGTGCCAAATCGACCCCTGGCATGATGATACAAAATTCATCTCCGCCGTATCGGAACAGCGGCATGGTATTGTCCAAATCTTCCTGTACAATCTCCGAAACCTTCTGCAACATGTGATCACCCATTTGATGTCCAGCGGAATCGTTGATCTCCTTAAAACCGTCCAGGTCATACATGATCATAGAAAAAACTTCGGTACATAATTTACTCCGATAAACCTCCGTTGTAAGCCACTGGATCAGATACGAGCGATTGTAAACTCGTGTGAGAGGATCAATGATTGCGAGACCTTCCATACGTTCATAAGCACGCTTGAGACGTGCCTGATAACCCTGCAGAACCGCATTTTCCTCTTCGATCTGTTGTTTGAGCAAAAACTCTTTAAACCGTAAAGCTTCGTTAATCGATGCGGCCACCACCACGAGCATCATGAACAGTGAAAGATAAATATTGCTTTTGATGAAAAAGGCGTCGTTGACGGACATTTGACCGACCAACATCCCGATGGGATAAAACAAATACAAGGGGATGCAGATTCCGGCAATCGCACGACCTCCCCACGGCATCGTGACGCCGACGATCGATACGATAAGTGCGAAAATGATATACTGGTCCACGGAAACGGATCTTCCCGAGAGCATGGACCACAAATTATGGACGCCTAAGATCATCGTCAGCATAAAGGTAAAGGCATAGGTATTGTGCCGAAATGCGGGAACAAACGTAATCCCTAGGAAAGAAAGAAAGATCAGCTCCATGACCTCGCGGCCGCTCCACGATAAGGAAAAAACATAATTGTGCTGCGTAACATAATCGGCGAGTTCGAGAACGGCATAAAACAGCATCAGAATGAGAATACAAAACCTTAAACGCCCGACGGCAAGATCCTCTGTATGTTGATCGAACCGGCCCCGCACCTCGTCGTGGCCGACCTCTTGATGCTTGATCAGATCCACATAGTCTGAAGCTTTAGGTTTCTTCTCAGCCATGCAGCATTTCCATGAGATCGGACATCAGACCGTCCTGATTGACTTGAAGTCCTTCATCCGATTGTTTCCAAAACCCAGTCACTGACTTTGCAAAAACCTTTTGCGGCTTAGTAGAGCCCGTGCGTAACGGGATTGGAATCCTCCCATATGTTTGTTGACCTTTTCCAAAGCAATATCAATTTCTTGGAGGGACATCCGACCGACTTTATCACGTTTAATTTTATCGCCACCCGGCGGTTTTGAATCAGCTTCTTTTTTGTCCGCATCTGCCATCACTTAAGACACCTCCCCTTCAATACAGCAACTTTCATTTCCTTGATGAATATCGGCTTATCCGTGCCTCATATCAACAATGGGCGATCACTGGCATGAATTTCGGTACTCGTACGAGCATCTGACAACAGACTGCGGATATTGAAACCGGGTTTGTCGGAACGGTCAAATCCTATAAACTTTTTGTGGGAACGCGGTCCACATAGGACAGATCTTCAACGCTCACGCGGATGGTCTCGCCTTCTTTCACAAATTGCGGGACCAAAATCTTCAGTCCGTTCTCCAGTTCGACTTCTTTATAAGTCGTATCCCCTTGACCTTTGATGGGCGGCGGGGCGCTTGTGACTTTCACCTCAACGATTTTTGGAAAGGCCACATTGATCGCCCGCCCCTCGGCAAACTCAACATCGATTTCCGCATTTTCTTTCAAAAAGACTTCCTGCCGCCCGATCACCTTTTCAGGGATTGGAAATTGCTCGTAATTCTCCATGTTCATAAAAATGAAACTTCCTGCTTCTTTATATAGGTATTGCATTTTCACATGATGGATGTCGACGTCCTCCACTTTATCTTCGGCGCGGAGGCTTTTCTCATGAATCGAACCGTCTTCCAAACTTTTGACCTTCAGGTGAACGGTTTTTCCGAATTTACCCGTTCCACGGATTTCTTGCGACAAAACCTTGCAAATCTTCCCGTCACTACGAATGACATTACCGACTCGTATTCCGGTTGCTTCAAGCATAAGGAATCTCCTTTCCCGGCACCCATGAAGGTTGAAATCACGATCCAGGTTTCATATAAACTTTTAAACTTTTCATCAAGCTGCACGACAGACTCAGCGATTCAGCACTAACTCCATCCGAATTGGTATCTTAACATCATCCTAACCATCCGGTTCGTATATGTCATGGAGCAGGATACAGATATCGCTGCCCCCAGCTGGCCCCTTGGAGACAACCTTCCATGGACCGTGACGGTTCCGCATTTGATCACGAGATCCAAGCGGGATACGGGAATCGAACCCGTGTAGCTGGCTTGGGAAGCCAGTGCATTGCCCCTATGCTAATCCCGCTCACCGCACGATTAGAATGTACCTATTTTTTTTAATATTTCAAGCCTCTCGTTAATCTCGGCTCCGCTCAGGCGCCGCAAATTTTCAAGACCGAAGTCTTCTACCGTAAAGGATGCGGTTACCGTTCCCCGCGCAACGGCCCGTTTCATATTATCAAAACTCAGATCTCCGGTCTGAGCCAAATAGCCCATCACGGCACCCGCAAAGGAATCGCCGGCACCCGTGGGATCGAACACGGCTTCAAGGGGATAAGCCGGAAGCACACAAAACTGGTTCTCATAGAAGAGCAAGGACCCGTGCTCCCCTTTTTTGATGATCACACAGCCCGGTCCCATTTCGTGAATCCGGCGTGCGGCCTTCATCAAATTCGCCTCTTGCGTCAGCTCGCGGGCTTCGCCATCATTCACCACTAATCCATCCACACGGGTCAAAACCTTCTGCAGTTCTTGACGTTTTGTTCGGATCCAGTAATTCATCGTATCACAAGCCACAAATTTCAAACGCGGTCTCTCCAGCTGATCTAAAACGCGCATTTGCAGGATTGGATCGACGTTGGCTAAGAATAGGTACGGTGGGGATTGCGTAAACTTGAGCTTCGGATCAAATCGGGTAAGAACATTCAGTTGAGTCTCCAAGGTTTGAGCGCTGTTGAGATCCGAGCCGTATTCCCCTCTCCAGAAAAACGTCTTTCCATCGGCCTCTTCCAGATGACTTAGATCAATCGGGCGTTCCGTTAAAATCATCCGGTATTCTTCAGGGAAGTCACGACCCACCACGGCGATGAGTGCAACCGGAACGAAAAAGCTGGCCGCATATGAAAAATAAGAGGCCGATCCCCCGAAAACGCGGTCTCGCTTCCCGAAAGGCGTTTTAACCGCGTCAATGGCTACAGTACCCACCACGGCCAGCTGCGGGTTGGAAAGCGGCCGGCGCTGCGGGGTAGCTGTCGATCCTTTTGCGTAATTTCTTCGTGGCTTCATAGACATTCTCCGCTCGAAAGAGGGAACGTACCACTGCCACTCGATGTCCACCGGCTTCCAAGACGGCATCGACGTTAACGCAATCAATTCCCCCGATACACACAAACGGTATTTTTATCCTTTGAGCAATTTCTCGGACGACCTCCAGCCCCACAGGCGGGTAATTGGGTTTGGTCGGCGTCGCATAAATCGGGCCGATACTGATATAATCCACTTTTTCGTTCTGGGCCTCCAAAGCCTGTTCAACGGTATGAGTGGATTGACCAATTCTCAGAAACACGCCGGACTTTTTTGCAATCCTCCGAATTTCGGCAACCGGCAGATCTCCTCTGCCGACGTGCAATCCATCGGCACCCACTGCGATCGCAATATCGACGCGGTCGTTGACAAAAAAAAGTTTCCGATATCGGTCCGCAATCTGACGGAACCTCAGTCCGAGATCGTAAAGAACGCAATCCGGCAGAACTTTTGAACGCAACTGAACAATATCCGCGCCTCCCGCATACACGGCTTGAATTTTGTCCAAGATGTTCGAATCCGGCGTCTCCAAGTCCGTAACCGCGTACAGCCTAAAATTTTCGAAAAGAACTTTTTTTTCGTGCTCACGCATGGACGCCAGAGGACGGCGGACTTCCAAGACGCCGGATCAGTCCCGTCGTAGACCGACCAGGCACCAATGGAATGCGCAGGACCAGCCCCCCCCACGATTCGACTTCTTTTCTGCCGACTATCTGAGACAGTTTCCAATCGGAACCTTTGACCAGAACATCGGGTCGGATGTCCACAATTAATCGGATCGGCGTTGGATCGTCAAATAAGACTGCGAAATCCACCATTTCGAGCGCCGCTAAGACTTCGATGCGATCGCGTTGGGGATTGATGGGACGATCCGGGCCTTTGTAACTTTTAACCGACCGATCTGTATTGACCCCGACGATTAAAACATCACCCGCCCGCTTAGCCGCCTTAAGATACTGCACATGCCCGCGATGGAGAAGGTCAAATGTCCCGTTGGTGAAGACAATTCTCAGGTTTTGGGACTTGAGATATCGGGCCAAGGTGCGAATTTTCGAACGAGGGATAATTTTCCTTCGATTACGAACCAAAAAGAACGTTTTCAACGACTTCGGTAATGGCATGGAGAGCGATGATATGGATTTCCTGGATGTGAGACGTTTGGTCACTCTGGCTGCGAAAACAAATATCGGCTAACTGACATAGCGGGGAGTCCGCGGCACCGGTAAAACCAATGGTAACTAACCCCTGAGATCTCGCCTGACGGACAGCCGCCAATACGTTCTTGCTCTGACCGCTCGTGGAGAGGGCCATGAGAATATCGCCCGAGGTACCGATCCCCTCGACCTGGCGGGCAAAAACTTTCTCATAGTCAAAATCGTTTGCCACCGCAGTCAGAATCGAACTATCGGTCGTCAACGCAACCGCAGGCAGGCTTTTCCGCAAAAGCTTAAAGCGACCTATCAATTCGGCAGCAATATGCTGAGCATCGGCGGCGCTTCCACCATTCCCACAGAGGAGAATTTTCCGTCCGGAATGGAGGGATTTCAAGATTTCTCGTGCAATCCGCTCCAAAATCTCCACTTGCGGTTCTGTAAAGCTTGCCCGGCAGGAATCATGATGGGCCTTCAGGATCCCTTCAAAACTCTTCCGCATCTCCGTTCGGCCCATCTTGGTAGGCGTTTCGGTCTTCATCGTGATCCAATTTCCACTTCATGCGAAGAAAATACTTGCCATCTCATAGAGATCCCTGGGGACCGTCTTTAAACTCCCCGTCGCGTCACTTAACGGCACATCAACGATTTTCCGGCCCTGAAGGCTGACCATGCGCCCAAACTTCTTTTGTTTGACGAGTTGTACGGCTTGAACTCCGAAACGCAGACCAAGCATCCGGTCAAACGCTGATGGCGAACCTCCCCGTTGAATGTGACCCAGCACCGTCACCCGTGTTTCGAACCCGGTCTTGTCCTCGATCATTTTTCCAATCACGGTTCCGATTCCGCCGAGTCGGACATGCCCGAATTGATCCGATTTCTCATTCGCTACAACCGGTTGATCTTTTAAATGAGCTCCTTCGGCAACCGCTACAATGCTAAATGTTTTTCCGCGTGCGTGTCGCCGCTTGATGAGTTCACAAACATGGTCAATATCAATGGGCACTTCGGGTATTAAGATCACATCCGCGCCGCCGGCCAGACCCGCTTCTAACGCAATCCACCCGGCGTGACGACCCATAATTTCAACAACCATCACACGGTTATGCGACTCTGCTGTTGTATGCAGTCGATCAATGCATTCCATCACGATATTGAGGGCTGTATCGTAGCCGAAGGTATAATCCGTTCCGTTCAAATCATTGTCGATCGTCTTCGGAACACCGACGATCGGAAGGCCTTCTTGATAAAGTTTGCAAGCAGCCCCGAGCGTATCCTCACCACCGATCGCAATGAGGGCTGCCAGGTTCTGCTTACAGAAAATATTCTTGACCCTTTCGATATCTTCGGGGTTTTTGCAGGGATTCGTTCGGGAGGTCCCGAGAATCGTTCCTCCTTTCGGAAGGATTCCCGAAACGTTCGGGGCGTTGAGGATAATAAATT
>JAMWDC010000091.1 GCA_023819025.1 Candidatus Omnitrophota bacterium
CGTCGGCTTTGATTTTGGCCGCATGTGCGACCAAACCAACGGCTTCTTCGGTACAGTTGGAACCGGCTCCACAGATCACCGGAACCCTGCCTTTCACATAATCCACCACAAAAGACATAATGAATCGATGTTCATCGTGGGACATGGTCGCCGATTCCCCCGTAGTCCCGCACGGAACAATCACATCCGTCCCTTCCTTTAGATGAAAATCCAAAAGTCCTTTCAACGCAACCTCATCGAGCTTGCCATCCCGATAAGGGGTCACAAGGGCTACCATGGATCCTTCGATTTTTCCTTTTCTTTCGTTCATGATCTGTTACCTCAAAATAATGAATCTAAAATTGGAAATTCAAACTCGAAGCCGTCCTTTCGCAAACAGATATTTTAGATTTCAGGTTTTAGAATCTAACAAAAGTTTCCCTTCGAAAACAAAACGGGTGCCGCCCTGCAAAAAAACATCGGTGATTTTCTTGCCGTTTTGTTTAAAATCAACGGTTAAAATCTCGCCACCTCGGGTCTTCACGCGGACTGGCGAAACCGTATATCCAGCCAGCGAACTGGTTAAGGCCGAGGCCGTCACACCCGTGCCGCACGCCTGAGTTTCGTTTTCCACGCCACGTTCGTAAGTCCTGACATGAATTTCGTTTTTTGCCTTTATTTCTGCAAAATTGACATTGGTCCCCTTAGGCTGAAACCGGGAATGCCAACGAATAGCGCGACCCAGTTCCGGCACATTGATCTTTAAAAGCCCTTCTACAAAAATCACAACATGTGGAACACCCGTATTGATAAAGTAATAATGCAAACGGTGTTGCGTGACTTCGATTTCTTCGTCTTCCCGAAAATCTTTGGGGTTTGGGAGACGTACGCGGATCGCTCGGCCTCGGATGGTTGATTGAATCATGCCGGCTTGGGTTTCGAACGTACAGTCGGATGGATAACCCAGCTTTTCCTTGGCAAAAAGTGCAATACAACGAAAACCGTTCCCGCAGGCCTCGGCCTCTGAACCGTCGGCATTGATGATCCGCATTTTAAAATCTGCTTTCCGGGAATTTTCAAAGAGTAAAACACCATCGGCCCCGACGCCCGTGTGGCGTGCGCAAGCTTCACGAGCCAATGCAGCGGGATCCTGAACAATATTCTTGCGATTATCGATGACGATGAAATCATTGCCCGAAGCCACCATCTTAAAGAATGAAAATTGACTTTTATTGGCCATGGCCAATCCCGAAGCCCGTAAAGACAACCCCTTATGTAGCAAGTTGTTAAGTTATGATATCTTCACCTGCAGACGGTTTCAAAATTTTTCCACCCGCCTGAAGTTGTGTCATTTTAGCAAATCATCCGTCCTGGTTCCATGATTATCATCAGTGGATATCATATTCGCTGAAAAGACTTTCGGAACCCGGAAGCGATCAGTGATCCCGCCGGCAACGAATCCACGGACGGACGCCGGACGGCGGCTTGTTTTAACCCTCCCGTGATCTTATTGTCGCACGACGATTTTATTCTTTGCCTTATGCCCCCGTAAGAGAGACAAATGGGTTTTCGGAACCTTTAAATATTCACTCAAGACCGTCAGAATCGCCTGATTCGCACGACCTTCATCGGGCGGTTCCTTAATCCATACTCGAAAATGAGTTTCATCAATCTGTTCTACCCGATTCTCCCGGGCCTTGGGTTTTGCAGATACAAACAACTTTATCATGGGAGTCTCCCCCTAACCGTTACACTGGAACCTGCCACAGTGGAATGTTCAATCGCCTCCGAAATGTTTCGGACGGAAGAAGTTTGAGCTTCCGTTCGGGCAAATCACCCCGTCCGGTAAGATGCTGCTGATACCTCCCCACGGGAACCGTGTCATTCTTGATCCGGCGATGCCGACCCAGCCAAAGGGTGGCTCCTAAATGAAGTGTATGTTTTCCGTAAATTTCATTGACCCCGTCGATGACACCATCCACGGCCCGAAGGGATCGGATCTTACCCGGATCATCGAAAAGTGAATACTGAATCGCCGCTCCATCACTTTCAATTTTAGAAAGAACTACCCCTGTAGCACGATACAGCATATTGGGTGAGAACAACCGTTCAAACATCTGAGACGCCACAGGAACGACCTCCAGCGTCGAGGAGGTCGCATGCTGAAGTTCCACTTCCAAACCCGTGGAGCGGTACTCCTGGGTACGCAGATAAAGAACCATTTTCGAGGCTCGGAGCTTATGCCGTCTAAGTTTGATGAATGCAGACTCCACATTTCTCAAGAGCTGAGCCCGCACGAAATCTTTATCCGAAGAAGGCGGTGTAAAAGTTTTAGTCTTGCTCACCGAAAGATAATCCTCTCTGGGTCGGCTCGTCACCGGATAAATCATCTCACCACGCAATTCATGCCAAAGCTCCACACCGGTTTTGCCCAAAATTTTCTGCGCCCAACTCTCCGGCTGTAAAACATAATCCAAAACATTTGAAATCCCCTTTTTCCGAAGGAGCGCCACGGTATTCGGACCAAATCCGGCGACACGTTCCAAAGGAATTCTCCTAAGAAAAAGATGAAGTTCGTTAGCGCGTATCACGGTAAAACCGTCCGGTTTATTTTCTCTCGAGGCGATTTTGGCCAATGTTTTCGAGGCACTAAGTCCCACGGAAACCGTAATCCCCAATTCCTTTTGGATCGTTCGTTTGATTTCCCACGTAATTTCCGGATAGCCGGTCCGGTAGATCCGTCTCAGGCCTGAAAGTTCGGCGAAGGCTTCATCGATGGAGTATTCCTCCACGGCAGGCGTAAAACGCCGGATAATGTCAAACATCCGTTTGGAATAGAGACTGTAGGTTTCGTAATCACTCGGAAGACAAATGAGGTCCCGGCAAATTTTTCGAGCCTCAAAGATACGCATCGGGCGTTTGACCCCAAGGGCCTTGGCCTCATAGCTGGCGCAGGCAACGATTCCCCGTTCTTTACCGGTAACCACAGGACGGTTTCTCAATTCCGGCCTTAAGGCCTGTTCGACGGAACTGAAAAATGCGTCCGCATCAATATGAATGACGGGATTCGGGAAGGAACTGAGGGATATTAAGCTATTAGGATTCATCCGTTAACAATTTTGTCCACCGCAGGTTGTTACTGAAATTTTCATTGATACTTTCTGACATTAGCGACAACTACACCTCCGATAACAAGTTCTTCTTTAGGAGTCAGAGTCGGATACTTTTTATTTGCAGCCCTCAGAATTACTTTCCCCTCACGTTTCTCGAAATATTTCATGGTCCATTGTCCGTCCACTTGGGCAATGACAATATCCCCGGATTTGGGATCCCTCCCTCGGTCCACAATCACTAAGTCACCGGGATGGATGCCTGCCTCAATCATAGAATCGCCGGTGACCTTAACAAGAAAACTCGATTCCGGCTTTTGAATGAGATATTCATCGAGAGACACGGTATCTAATAATTCCTCCTCTGCGGGAGAAGGAAAACCTGCCTGAATCGTGCCGAAGATTTTTAACCCCGGCTTCAATATCCGCGTCGGGATGAGCTTTCCAACCGAGTCTCGGGCCACGATACCCTGACGGATCAGATTCTCAACCAAACCGGAAACTCCCCCTTTGGATTGATAACCCAAAAGACTTTGGAGTTCGGAAAAACTCGGCAGGCGCTTGCTCCGGGAATAGAACGTCTTGAGTTTCTTGACGATGGGACGATAGTCGATCCTCTTGGGCATGGTTCCATTATAATCGGACGATCGTCCTATTTCAAGAGGGCACAAGACCACAGCTTACTGTACCTCTACGGATTGAAAGAATCGAAAACCGGAAAATTGAGTAGATTCTCGCGCATGCACGAGGAAGTTAATTTTGCGCGAGCTTCGCTCGACGCCCTTCGGGCGAACACGCCATTCACCCCCGCGCATGAGCGGGGAACTCAAAGCAGCGGTTAGAAAGTTACTGTTCCTGCGTCACTTGGGATTTCAATTTACCCATGAATCCGGAAAGCTTGGACTTAGCTTCGTCCGCAGCATCTCCAACGGTTCCGCTGACACCTTCAAGGGCTTGTCTGGCCTCCTGAGCTAACTGGTCCGTCTTTTCTGATACAACCTCTTTTGTCTGTGCGGCCATTTCACCGGCCTTTTCGGAAACCAGTTTCTGACCTTCCGTTAACAACTCCTGGCCTTTGCTTTTAATATCCGCAACTGTAGCCTGAAGCTGCTCAGGATTGATTCCCAAATTTCCAAACGTGGCCCCGTAGAGGATCTTTAAAAGAATCAAATTCACCAAGGCACCGGGATCCTGGATTTTTTCAAAAACCTGATTCTCGACTTTCATATCGACGGAAAGGTTTTGAGGGATGGGACCTGATTTGTCCATATAGCTGGTCTTGCCGATCGATAAAACCAAACGCTCAAGATAAAACGGCATGGCTTTGCCTTTTTGAGGAGCGGGTTTGGGTTTTTCTCCTTTGGCGGCCCCGACAGAACTCAATAGGCCCACATTCGAGATGCCTTCTTTATTTTTTTCAATATTGACTTGGGCAAGATTGAGACGGAGTTCATGCAAATAGATCTTCTCCTGCCGGAGAATCGGTCCCAGTGCGGCAGAGACATAGAACTCCGGAATTTCGACAAAGATATCCCTCTCAAAACCTTTCGGGTTGTGGATCTTGAGGTCCTGAACGTGAACCTTCCCCGGAAAATCAATGTTGATCTTCCCGACCTTCGTGGAGAAACCCGTAACCGCGCTAATCGACGTTTCTAGAACACGCTTGACAATCACATTCCTGGCAACAAGAAAAACCACCAAGATGACAAGAACTGCCGTAAGAATTAACTTCAAAACCTTTTTCATGCTGGGTCTCCTGTCTTTGTTTCGCTTCTTCTTTGGCATATCAGCTCGGAACGTTTACTCGGAACCCCGGATATTGAGGTTTTTTAAAAATCTCTTTCGTGATTATCGCTTATCGGAATCCGACTCTTAGGAGCTTGATAACACTTTTGGCTGTGCATTTATGGAACAAAAAACATTTTAAATACTCGGAAAGGGCAGGAATGATTCTAGTCGATAAGGTCAGAACTTTCAATCACTTAAACTTCACGGCAGTATCATTCCGGACTCAGCGAAGCGGAGATCCGGAATCCATAGATGTCTTGGCTGCTGAATCAGGTCGGGCATGACCCAATGAGCCACTGCTTAAAGTGGAACACACCCAACTTCACTAAGCATCACTTGATCTTGCGGCCCCAATTCAATCCTTCACAGTAATTGAGGGCATCGGGCGTTCGCCATTGAATCGGAAACTCCCGGCATTGCCTCGGCCTCGCCGCATCGATTGTACATCCGGATGAATTCAGAAAAATGCAGGTCTCGTTATCGAATTTTTTGAGAACCAATCGCTGTCGATCCACCAAGTCGCAATACCGATTCACGAAATCGAAAATTTCCATCCGGAAATGGACTGCTACAGCAACTTCTTCTCCCCGGTCCAAATAGACAAAGCCCGGTTTCTTACAGCATGCGTGACAACGCCGGCATGTAAACTTTTCCGACGATGAATCAAAGATATTCGAGAATTTTTCTTTGCTCACAGCAGGCTTTTCATTGATGCTTTGACGCTCTCCGATTTCCCCTCTCTTGGAAATTCATCATTTGTGAAACACACCAAAAAACAGTCCGGATCGGGAATAAATTTCCATGAATTTTCATTGCGTTCTGGGAGTTAAAAACAGATCTAAAAAATTCTCCGAATAGCACCAGATCCACTGAAGGGATGCTTTGAAAATCCAGCATCAAAAATTAGACCGGAAGGGAAAATACAATATTAACTTGTTCTTGTTTTCTTTGGGCATCTTCCCGTTTGGTCATCAAGGCAAGATAAATCATGGGGTAATGAACCCTCAAAAAGGCCAAGTACGCAGGCGTCGGCGTGTAACCGATCATTTCCCGTTTCAAAACTCTCTCAACCCACCGTCGGCGCGTAGACTGCAAATCTCGTATGGATTGCCGCAGGCTTAAAGTCATCGTCCCCCCGTCTTAACAATCATCACATTCCCCACAATAATAAATATACCCTGCTGTTTTAATATCGTCCAATGCCCCATTTACTGAAATCAAACCTTAGTTTTAAAATAAGTTTTAACATTATAAAACATAAAGAGTTAGAAGCAGGATGCCCCGACTATTTTTGTGATAAAAATTGATTCATCAGCCTGTAGATAGCGAGATGGGATGTGGAATCGAACCCAGCCAAATATCTAATCGAAGAGTATTGATAACTTCGTGATGAATCAATAAGCTGCAAGAGCGATTCTCCTCGGATAAATTCTTGGGCGGCCATTTTTATTGGATCACGGTCGAACTCTTGCCCACGAGAGATGGAAAATTGGGAATCATCCCATGTCTAAACGATCGACATTATGTAAAAGCTAAACGGCTACAAAATTTTTGCAAGCCTCTCAAGACCACATCATGCAGATGGCCGTTGGTGACTAAGACTCCACAATTCTCGCGAAGGCTGTAGCCCTTTGAGAAATTTAATGGCCGTCCCTGCAAATCGCTTACTCGTCCTCCGGCCTCTTCGACAATCAACGCCCCCGAGGCCTGATCCCAGATCTTGATCCAAGGATCCGCTGGGTTCGGAGAATTGAAATAAAATAATAAGTCCGCAGCTCCGGCAGCCACAACCCCATGTTTGGCCTGACTGTCCATTAAAATGGCCGGGGGCTTGATTCCCAAGCAACGGATGATGTCATTAACCAATGTTTGATCCGTATGATTTGACTCGAGGGAGTGGATGAGACGCGCTTGGGCTGGTTTGAAACAATCGGAAACGCGCAAACGCCGGAAATCTTCCACGCGATCCAAAGGACTTGCCCAAGCCCCTTGGCCACGAACGGCGATCATGAAACAACCCGGGCCGCCTCCCTGAACACCGCCCCGGCAATTCAGTTCGGGACAGCCGAGCACCCCGATCTGAACCCGTCCTCTTTCAATGAAGGCGAGGGCAACGACATATTGCCTTTTATGCAGAAAACCTTGAGTCCCGTCAATGGGATCTAAGGTCCAAAAACGACTCGCGGTCTCTGCTTGTCCGTAATCGATCCCATTCAAAATTTCGTCACCCGTCGCATCAAGTCCCAACTGCTTTAAAAACTCCTGCACCTTTGTCAAGGTACGGCACCCTTCTTGAGATCGAAGGAAGGCCGCACTCTCTTCGGCTACCAGAAAATCGGTGGGAAAGCTATTTTGTAACCGGCATCCGACATAAGCTTGAATAGCAAAATCGGCAATTGTCACTGGCGAGTCATCTGTTTTCGTCATGACCGATTGGGGTAAGGAAGCCTGAACAGAACGCGCCAATCGGCAGACATCACGAACCGTTCGAATCGCAAAGTCGATTTGTGGATGGGATTGATCCAGCATCAAGAGACCTGAAAAAATTTTTTGCCCACTCTACGAGAAAGCATCTTCAGTTAAAAAATGCAGGAAAAGGGATGAAATATTGTAATTACCCGGAGTGCATTTCCAAGAAAAATTTCTATCGATCACTATAAAAAATTTCCCCTGGGCATCCCGGAAAAATCATGCCTCAATCAAGGGACCTTGCCGAAAATCGAGGATGATAGATCGGAAACTGGAAACCAAGACTTTTTGGTACGTCTTCTGTCAATTTTAAACCCGCAAAGAATCGCGAGGGCACAATCCGCTGTCCGGATTCTCTCA
>JAMWDC010000092.1 GCA_023819025.1 Candidatus Omnitrophota bacterium
TTCGCTCTGATAATCCGTATTTCGGCGGTGGGTTATAAGAATCGAGGTCGCCGTAAGTGTGGAAACAATTCCGACCATGATCCATGATCGGTGCGAATTCCTGATCTTGGCAGTACGAAGCAAATCGATTACGACTTCACGACCGGTCACGATCACAAAAATAATCACGGATGCCAGAGGCAGATACATTCGATGTTCCACTGCGATATCGGCGATCGGGAAGATGCTCGACGTCGGGGCAAGAATGAGGATGAGCCAGATTCCCAGATAACCGATAGGGTGTCTCTTAAGATAGGCGGTCAGTGTCCCCGCTAGAAGTAAGATTACGGTGATTGCCGAGGGAATAATCTTGACAGGATCCTGAGCCAACGGCCATTGATAGTCAAAGCATAACGGATGCGGCCAAATTGAAAGCTTCAGATAATGGGCAATGATTTCGGCTTGCGTGAGAAGGTAGTTCAAAGGATGAATCCCTCGCAAGGAGAACCCCGCGGCATTGCGGGATGGGATATCGATCATGACGGCGATGAAGGAAAGGATCCAGGTTGAAAACAATCCCAGATAAAATTGGCCTCGCTCGCGAAATATCCGGATAAAGGAGGGGATCAGAAACATTCGGTCATACAGGAGTACCGCGATCGGCGCGGTGATCATGACTTCTTTGGTCATTTGTCCGAACGCACAGGTCACGACCGCAACCGCCAGCCAGCGGTTTTTATGTGTGGATTGGATTCCGCGGAGGAAGGTATAAAGCGTTAATAAATAAAAAAAACCCATCCACAGTTCATACCGCTGGGAAATATACGTGACACTTTGGGATTGAAGAGGGTGGACAGTCCAGATCAAGGCTGCGGATAACGCTATCCCTTTCGCGGCGTTGCCGAAGCGGTTTTCGAGTGTCGGACCTGACAATGTCCGTCGGACAATTCCATAAAGCAGGGTTGCCGCCGCGATATGCGTCGTGAGATTGACGAGATGATAGCCCCAAACCTGTTCCTTCGAAAGAAGGTGATTGATGGCGAATGAAATATCGACCAGGCAACGCCTTCTGAAAAAAATATCCCAGGATGGACATAGGGATCGGGTAAAAAAATTTTCATCTAGGATGGTCCTTCGGTCATCGAGAATAAAAGGAACGGAAAAACTATTTGCATAAGCGCAGAGGCCGGCCGCTAGGATGAGAAGAAAAGGGAACAGATGAGATCCCTTCTTGATGATTGGATCGTCCACGCTTTTTTTCATGAAATGATATTCAGCTTTATATTCGGCTATCCCGGTCCGAAAATTAATAAAAACACTAGGAGACGAATGAAGTTGCATCGATAAGATCACCGGATGACCTCAAACGGATTGAAACGCCAACTTGGTTTTTGGGATTCCGTTGCCATTAATATCGGTATTGTGATCGGTGTCGGTATCTTCCGTGTGCCGGCCGAGGTGACGAAATATCTGGGTTCATCACTCCTAGTCCTTTTGGCATGGGCGTTAGGAGGACTCGTTTCTCTTCTGGGGGTCCTTTGTTATGCCGAACTTTCATCCTGCCTCCCGGAAACCGGAGGATCCTATGCCTTTCTGCGGGCTTCTTATGGAAAATTAGTGAGCTTTCTTTACGGGTGGATCGAATTTTCCATCCTCCGTGGCGGCTCGCTTGCCGGAGTGGCTTATGTTTTTACAGCATACTTGAATCATTTCATTTCTATCGGGGCAGGAAATGAAAAACTGGTCACCATTCTCGCGATCGTTACTTTTACGGCGATTAATATTGCCGGACTTCGCTTCGGTACAGGGATTCAGAATGTTCTGAGCACGCTTAAAGTCGTGGCCCTCCTTGCGATGTCCGGACTTATTTTCAGGCTTGTTCCAGGACCTGTATTCAAACAGACCCCCCTTTTGCTGGATATCGGTTGGGACAAGGCGCGATGGATCGCCCCGGCCATGATTCCGATCCTATGGACCTACGGTGGTTGGCATGAGAGCACGTTTATGTCCGGTGAATTCAGGGAAACCAATAAGGAACTTCCGCTTTCTTTAATCACTGGAATTCTGATGATTACCGGCCTATACTTACTGGTCAATACCGCTTATCTTAAAGTAATGGAACCGGTTGAGATGGCTCGAAGCAAAGCGATTGCCTCAGACGTTTTCTTGCGCCTTTTCGGTCCGTCGGGGCAGACCGTGGTTACGGCCGCGGTTTTGATTTCCGCTTGCGGGGCGTTAAATTCCACGGTTTTAACAGGGGGACGGATTCCTTATGCGGTGGGCTGTGATTATCCCCGATGCCTCTGGTTCGGAAAGGTCCACCCGCGCTTGGGTACGCCCCTGCGTGCATTTATCTTGAATGGTCTGTGGGCATCCATTCTGGCCCTTTGGGGGAATTTCGAACAATTACTTTTCTTCTGCGGGTTTGCCAAGTGGTTGGTTTTCGCCTTGGCGGGATTCAGTGTTTTTATCCTGCGGAGGCATGATCGTTTTCTGCAAGTTCGGCAGATGCCCCAAGCCCCGGGACCTGGCCGCCAGTTTGCGATGAGCGGTTATCCTTGGGTTCCCACTTTATTTGTGGCCATATCGTTTTTCCTCTGTTGGACAACAATTCATTATGCGCCCCGCCAGGCCCTGTTCGGGTTTTTACTTATTGTGACAGGGCTTCCTGTTTATTTTCTTGCCGGAGGACGTTTGGCTGATGCATTTCGATCAACCCTTCGTCCGGTTAGAAGTTCTTCTTGACCGGTTTTGGATTCCATGCCGTTTTGTCAAGACTTGTGTTGTCAATAATCGCTTCGGATTCACGAATTAATAAAATTTAATTCAGGCCATAACTGCTTTTTTCTGAAGGAGATCCCCGATATTTCTTCTGAAAATTTAGCCCTCCAATCGGACAACATCTTGTCCTTTCCATTAGATTTGCTAAGATACTTCTGGTTTTAAACCGGGACGATTCGATGAAAAGGCAAAATCTTAACCGCAATCGAACATATTCAAAAAAACCCGCGGGTCATACCATCCGGGCACATGAGTGGACTATGTTCTGTCTCATTCAGAACCGGGATGTTCTTGACATGGGCGGCAGGAGGTCGACCGAGCGGTAAGACGGGATGGACAGATCTATTGAGAAGTTGACTGGAGCCCATGGCTGAGATACGAGCAATGGGCTTTTTTTTTGAAAGGAGGATGTGACTCATGGAGACTCGAGCGAATTCGATTCGAGCAGGAGGTTTTCGGAGAATTTCCAAAAACGCGGTGAAGCTGACCGCGCTGCTTTACCTCCGGGAGGCCTTGTTGAAAGAAAAATATGAGGAATGCGCGGACCTGATCGCCATTGCGAAAGAGTTTGGCGCAGGCGAATTTGAGATCCGGTACCTCCTCGAGGATTTTCGACGTATTCCCCGATGATGACGACAAGGCGAAGAGGCACTCTAAGAATTCATTTTAAAATAGGGTTCGATAGGATTATCATGTCTTGTTTTGCTGGGGTTTTTAACAAGCATCGGCTCAGAATTTTAGATTTCCGTCACATCCGGACATCGGGGAAGTTTTTGGGAGAAGAATTTCATGGTTTTGACACGTGATCCAAATACAAAGGAAGATGCGCTCCGGCGAAAGACTGTTGAGGCCGCGAAACGGCACCGGGCTTCCTGGATTGAGCTCGGTCAGTATCTCTTTCATATTTACAGGGATAAAAACTATCGGAATTGGGGATATTTAGCCTTTGACACCTACTGTATCAAAGAGCTTCATATTAAGCCGTCCACGGCTTCAAAACTTTTAAGGTCTTACGCGTTTCTTGAAAGGGAAGAGCCCCGTCTTGCGGCCTTGCGGGTGGGCGAGGAAGGAAGCCCTGAGGCGATTCCGAGTTATGAATCCGTGAATCTTCTCCGCCTGGTGAAGGAGAACAAAAAGCTGACCGATCAGGATTACACCGATCTTAGGGAAGCCGTGATCGAGGCAGGTAAGGAACCAAAAGAGGTCCGAGCTCAAGTTAAAAAGATCATCGCTGAACGCGACGAGGAGCGGAATCCCAAAGAGGTTCGGGCTCAACGAAGAAACTCGACTCTGAAAAGGTTGATCACGATTCTTTCCAGCGCGAAAAGTGAGTTATCGGAGGGGAATTGGGTCCCCGCCTACGTCTTGAAACAAATGGGCGAGCTCATCCGCAAATTACAGGACCAGTTAGAATGAAGGGGTTCGTGTCGATCCTGTTGGTTGTTTCCGTCACCGGCTGTGCGACGCTGTTCGGGTGGTCGATTCACGCCCCCGGAATTCTTTCCGAGAAATTTTATCAGGAGGTTCAACCCATCCCACAGCGGATCGCTCTTTATGTAAATCGAGATCTTTTGAACTATGAATCCAAGGACCGCGGCGGGAAGACCGCAGACCCGCAGACTTACTTTATCGGAGAGGCCTTTGGACCCATGTTGGTCGAGGCCTTTCAAAGGGGATTTGAAGAATTTATATTTCTCGAGGCCGAACCGACTTCGGAAATCCTCCAACAATCCGGGATCCCCTATCTGGCCGTGGTGCAAATTAAAAATTTTTCAAACCACGTGACATGGAAAGGGCAAACCCTCCAATTAGTGACTCAAACAGTGGTGTTGGATTCCCATTTATCCGAGGTCGATCAATTTGAATCCACCGGTATAAGCGATGCCAGGAAGGTTTTCGCTAAAAAGGGAGGACCGGAAGTGAACCTGAACGCCGCTTTAGAAAATAATGCACGGGCGGTCGTTCAGTATGTCCAGGATTCTATCCTAACCGGAAAATGGAAGGGAGGGGCAGCCACTTGAAGCTTTTCACGCTTCTTTTGATTTTTCAATGGATGAGCCTTTTGCCGGGTTATGATGTCCTTGCATCGGAAGTCATTCCGCAGACCGACACAAAAGTTGTCATAAGAAAACATCCCCGGACAGGCGAACCTTATGTCTGTATTATTCCATCTACGGGTGAGGTGTCGCGAAACCCGCTGCCGGCGTTACAGGGTACGGTATCCCGGCCCGATTACCGATTATTAGATCCTAATGTGAAAGCCCGCGAAGTCCCCTACCAGGGACCGTACAGTAATAGGAAAAGAGTTTATATCCTAGCGGCTTCGCTTGCTACCGTCGGAACCGTCGGAGGCGCCGTCGGGTTAGCAGCGGCACCCGCTGCCACAGGCACGGCGGCCTCAGGAGGTGCAGGCGTGTTTGCGGCTGGTGGTACCGCTGTTGTCACCGGCGCTGCGGCAGCAGTTCATGCTCAAACAAAAATCAATCCTGAAGACGAAAATTATTCGCACACGGCGCAGGCCGAATCCGTTCGTTTACCTTCAGAAAATGTTAACGTGCAAAAAAATGCGCCTCTTAAGGAAGATTCCACATCAGACTCCGTTATCAAAGTTGACTCAATGGAAGGCTAACTGCGGTCGATCGTTGCAGTTAGCGCAGGAAAAATTATTTAAGTGACAGGGGTCTAAGTTTATGAAGCTTGCCGACCTCCTTTTTTCTTAAGGATCGAGAAGCAAAGAAGACCCGGAAGCATCGTCAAGAGTGTTGCCGGTTCAGGAATTGTGGGAGGAGGTGGAAGTGTATTTTGGTACTCGATGTCCAACGTGGACTCGAACAATTCCAGTTTTTCCGAATTATAGCTGGTCTGTTCCGACAAAGCGAGATTGAGGCTCCAGGGATTGGAGCTCATGATTTCATGCAGAATTTCCCCGGGGAATTGCCAAGTATCTGTTTTTCTAACAAGTTCACTTTCACTTAATAATCCGAGGGGGATGCCACCTGCTGTAAGAAGCAACCAAATTTCCTGTGCCGGGCCAAGATTTAAATTACCCATGTGTGTGAGGCTTAAACTTCCGGAGAGGATGCTCGACGAAGTCGGATCGATAGAAGAGAGGGTGTGGGAATAGGCGAAATCGATAGTGTTTCCGGTTTGTTTGTCGATCGCAACTGTCGGTTGGGGAAAGACGATCGTGTCCACATAAATGAGGGCTTGTGCCGATGATAAGGGATATCCTCCATAAACACCGAACACAAGAAGGCAAAGAGCGAAGATTTTTTTCATGACTTATCCTCTTTCTTGTTTAGAATATGCGAAGGCACGACACAGAACGGATTGCAAGAAGCATGCAAACTATGCGTTTAAATCAACTGGAATTTCATGATTCGCCATAATCTGATCTGCGTCAAGAAGTTAGAATAAGTTAGGAATCATCACGGGTTGGATAACGCATGAAGCGCTTTTGGCAATATGTGGATTTATCTGGACGTTTTGTTTTTCAGAATCAACAAAGTTTGACGATGTCTTACGGGCGAGAGCGATGGAATTCAAATATCAGGAATTATTTCCTCAAGTAGCGGATACCACTCCTTACAGGCGTTTGACGCAAGATCTTATCGCTACGGAAAAATTTTCGGGGAAGACAATTCTGAAGATTCAACCCAAGGCTTTAACCTTTCTGGCCAAAGAGGCGTTTAAAGAGGTATCCTTTTATTACCACACTTCTTATTTAAGGCAATTGGCCAGGATTTTAGAAGACCCGGAGGCGTCCGACAACGACCGGTTTGTTGCATGGAGTCTGTTAAAAAATGCCGTGATCGCAGCTGAAGGCCGATTGCCGATGTGTCAGGACACCGGAACTGCGATGATCTTTGCCCGAAAAGGTGAGCAGGTTTGGACAGGCGCCAATGATGAGGCTTTATTGTCCGAAGGCGTCTTTGAAGTTTTTCAACAAAGAAATCTGCGGTATTCTCAGCTTGCTCCTTTGACTATGTTTGACGAAAACAATACCGGTACCAATCTTCCTGCGCAGATCGAGATTTGTGCGGTTCCAGGTTCGGAATACGAATTTGTATTTATTGCCAAAGGTGGTGGTTCCAGCAATAAGACCTTCCTTTATCAGGAAACGCCGGCCCTACTGAAGGAAACAGCTCTTCTGGAATTTCTAAAAGAGAAAATTCCGGCGCTCGGCACTGCCGCGTGCCCGCCTTATCACGTTGCTGTCGTGATCGGAGGATTAAGTCCGGACTTGAATCTTCGGTGTGTCAGGCTGGCATCCGCGGGTTATTATCGAAACCTTCCCACAACGGGCAATGAATTCGGCCGCGCCTTTCGGGATCTTGAGTGGGAGAGACGTGTCCTTGAACTTGCGCAGTCAAGCGGGTTGGGTGCCCAGTTCGGAGGGAAATATTTGGCGCTTGACGTTCAGGTGATCCGATTGCCCCGCCATGCGGCGTCTTGCCCGGTCGGCATCGGCGTGAGTTGCAACGCCGACCGCAACATCAAGGCCAAAATCACCCAAGATGGGATTTTCTTGGAACAGCTGGAGAACCATCCGGAGATATTTCTTCCACCTGATTTGGAGTCCAAGATGGCCCCCTCGGTGCCTCTTTGCTTGGATCAACCCATGCCCGTAATTTTACGGGAACTTTCCAAGCTTCCGATCAAGACACGTCTGAGTCTGTCGGGGGCCCTAATCGTTGCCCGCGATCAGGCGCACGCCCGGATCAAACGAATGCTTAATCAAGGTCAACCTCTTCCGGAATATTTCAAAAATCATCCCATTTACTATGCAGGTCCGGCAAAAACACCGGTGGGTATGCCGGTTGGAAGTTTGGGGCCGACGACGGCCAGCAGGATGGATGAGTATGCCGATGAGTTCATGAGACACGGGGGGTCCTTGGTGATGATTGCGAAAGGAGACAGAACT
>JAMWDC010000093.1 GCA_023819025.1 Candidatus Omnitrophota bacterium
GCAGCCATCCTGGTCGAACCAATCGCCGCCAATATGGGGGTTGTCTTACCGAATCCGGATTTCTTGCCGGGACTGCGTCAGCTTTGCGATGATTACGGTTCTCTTTTGATCTTCGATGAGGTGGTGACGGGATTCAGGATAACCCACGGAGGCGTCCAGGATTATTACGGCATCAAACCGGATCTCACCTGTCTTGGAAAGATTATCGGCGGGGGATTGCCCATCGGAGCCTTTGGTGGAAAGAGGGAGGTCATGAAATTTTTAGCGCCTGAAGGCGGCGTCTACCAAGCAGGTACTTTTTCAGGAAATCCAATTTCAATGATCGCAGGATTGGCGACTCTAGATCAACTCGGTCGGATCCATCCTTACCCGCAGCTTGAAACGATGGCTCAAAAACTTTATCTTGGCATCCAAGAGGCCGCACATGAATGCAAACTTCAAATTCGGATTCATACCATTGGTTCGATGTTCAGTCTTTTTTTTACGGACAAGCAAATCGTCAACTATGATGAGGTCAGGCAACAAGACATAGAGCGATTCAAAAAATTTTATTGGGGGATGTTACGGTTTGGAGTCTATTTTGCGCCGTCGCCCTTTGAATCCAATTTTCTCTCCGTGGCTCATACAGAAGACGATATCCGCGATACCCTGCTCGGTGTCCGAAAAGTATTTGCCAATATAGCTTAGGGAGAACACCTTAACATGAATTGGGCCGATAGGTTAGAAATCGATTTTTTGGAAGAGAGGATCGCCGCCTACGAACAAAGAGCGGTTATTTGGGAAGATCTTCTAAAAATTCTGTCCCGTCATGGAATTTATAAAGTTCGCGGACATGAAAACGTTCATATGGTGCGCGTAAAACTTCCACTCGGGATTCTCAATCCGGAAATGTGTGAAAGGCTTGCGGAAGTTGCAGAAAAATACACCCCTCACCGCTCGGTGCATCTTACGACACGACAGGATATGCAGCTGTATTATGTGCAACGTAAAAGAATTCCCGATGCGTTACGCCTCCTGGCACAATCAGGTCTGACAACCTATGAGGCCTGCGGCGATACGATCCGCAATGTGGTGCTTTGCCCTTATGCGGGTATTTCGTCCACCGAGGCCTTTGATTTGTCGCCCTATGCCGTAAGCGTCGCGAAATATTTGTTGAGGAATCCTTCTTATCGAAATCTTCCAAGAAAATTTAAAATTGCGTTTGAAGGTTGCGCGGAAGATCATATCCATGTCCGGATTCATGATCTTGGAGTTATACCCGCCCCCCTTGCGCGGAATCATGCGCATGGCTTTCGTATTTATGTAGGCGGAGGGCTTGGCGCTTATCCCCGTGCCGGCTTTCTGCTCGAGGATTTCACTGCAGCCGAAAGTTTGATTCCGACGATCGAAGCCGCAATCCGGATTTTTGACCGTTTAGGCGATCGCAAAAACCGTTTCCGTGCCCGTTACAAATTTGTCATCGACAAACTGGGGGAGGACGAAGTGCGCCGGCTCATTTTTGAAGAGAGGCTAACTCTGCCGCCGAATTCCAATCGGAACCTTTTTGCCTTTGAAAAAAACTTTTCAGAGACCCTGCCAATCATATGTGTATCATCGGCCTCGGGCCGGAATGTCGAGGCAAACGAAGAATTTACCCTTTGGAAAAAGACGAATACCAAGGAGCAAAGACAAACGGGATGGTTTACGGTCCTCGTCCGTTGTAATTCAGGCAACCTCAACGCCTCGGAACTTCGTTCTGTTGCGCGAATCGCAAAAAACTTCGCCGGCGGTCTGCGTACGACGGTCAATCAAAATTTGATATTTCGTTGGGTCCCTGAAGCGCATCTTCGACTTATCTACTACGCACTAAAAAATGCCGGACTTGCCTCGCCCGGTGCTGATACCTTAAGCGATTTAGTCCGGTGCCCTGGGGCAGACACCTGCACAAAGGCATTGACCTGTGTCAGCAGTTTTGCGGAGGTACTCGAAAGAGAGCTTAGAAACGAACTCAGAGAAACCTTCTGGGAGCGTGGATTTACCGTTAGAATATCAGGGTGCCCCAATGCCTGTAGCCAGCATTCCATCGCAAGCATTGGGCTCTCAGGATGTTTGATGCGGGAGGCAAATTCCATAGTGCCTTATTACCAGTTGTATGTTGGCGGCAGGACAGATTTTTCTAAGGTCTCGTTCGGGAAATTGATCCTGAAGCTGCCCGCCAATAAAGCACCGCGAGCCGTAACCATGCTTATTCAGTGGCTCTGCCAGCAGAAGGGGAATCATGAAGATTTATCGCAGACGGTGTCACGAATAAATCCGAACGAAATCAAATCACTGCTCAAACCCTTTACCGAAATGACAGATTCACCGCAGTCACCCACACAGATTGTGGACTTTTTTCGGGATGGTGAGAGTGCAGAACATTTAAGGAGGAATCACCAAATGGCACATGTATTTGAAGATATAACCCAAACGATCGGCCGTACGCCGCTTGTACGGATCAATAAATTGAATGCAGGATCCAAGGCTACAATTCTAGCAAAACTTGAGTCGTTCAATCCCTTGTCAAGTGTTAAAGATAGAATTGGTTTAGCGATGATTGAAGATGCGGAAAAAAGGGGGTGTTTGAATAAGGGTACTGTCATCATTGAACCTACGAGTGGGAATACCGGCATCGCCCTTGCCTTTGTTTGCGCGGCAAAAGGTTATAAGCTGATTTTAACCATGCCGGATACGATGAGCGTTGAAAGAAGAAAACTGCTTAAGATTCTGGGTGCGGAATTAGTATTAACGGAGGGTGCGAAAGGAATGCGCGGTGCCGTGGAAAAGGCGGAAGAATTAATCCGGGAAATGCCCAATAGTTTTATGCCGCAGCAATTTAATAATCCGGCCAATGTCGAGATTCATCGTAAGACAACCGCAGAAGAAATTTGGAACGATACGGACGGCGATGTGGATATATTTATTGCCGGAATCGGGACAGGAGGAACTGTTACGGGTGTCGGCGAGATATTGAAAAAAAGGAAACCCTCAGTGAAGGTGATTGCGATCGAGCCAAAGGATTCACCGGTGCTCTCCGGCGGTAAACCGGGTCCGCACAAAATTCAGGGGATTGGGGCGGGGTTTGTACCGGGTATCTTGAATCGAAATGTGATTGATGAAATTGTTACGGTTTCGCATATCGACGCGGGTGTCATGGCCCGCCGCCTGGCAAAAGAAGAGGGTATTTTGGTCGGTATATCTAGCGGCGCTGCAATGTGGGTTGCTGTGCAGACGGCAAAACGGCTCGAATCCGAGGGCAAGACGATTGTCGTGGTCCTTCCCGATACGGGTGAACGTTATTTATCGACTTGGCTGTTCGAAGATATTGATTTTTAGTGTTGCCGAAGTTTTTGTTTTGGATAATTTCGACTTCTTCTTTCAAAGTTGGAAATTGCTTTCTATAATGTCCATGTGTCCAAGACGAACTTTCATGCCGCAGGGAGACAAGGAGATCTGAATGGATATTAAGACACAGTCAGTTCACGTTGGAGTCTCGAAAGACAGCGCTTATCATTCGGTGATTACGCCCATTTATCCGACATCGACATTTTCCTTCGAGCGTCTGGGCAAGCATAAAGGTTATGATTACACGCGGAGCGGGAATCCGACTCGGTCGGCCCTCGAAGAGAATATTGCTGCCCTTGAAGGAGGAGTTGGTGCCAGCGCGACCGCGACGGGGATGGCGGCCGAAACCGTGGTCATGTTTTTATTGAAGCCCGGCGATCATGTGGTGACCGGCAATGATATCTATGGAGGAAGTTACCGCCTTTTCGCCAAGGTTTTTGCGCATCGGGGGATTTCATTTTCCTTCGTAAATATGATGGATCTTGACGCGATCAAGAAAGCGATTCGTGCCACAACCAAAATGATTTGGATCGAAACACCTTCGAATCCTCTTTTGCATATCGTCGATCTGAAGGCCGTGATTGCCCTGGCAAAAAAAAGAAAAATTTTAACCGTGGTGGACAACACGTTCATGTCCCCTTATTTTCAAAGGCCCTTTGACTTTGGAGCAGATCTGATCGTGCATTCAACCACGAAATACCTGAACGGTCACAGCGATGTGGTCGGCGGCGCGGTCGTGTGGCGGGATAAAAAGCTGGGAAAAGAAATACGGTTCCTTGTCAACGCCCTGGGCGTGAGTGAGGCCCCTTTTGATGCATGGCTTGTCTTGCGGGGCATCAAAACCTTGTCCTACCGCATGGAGGCCCATCAGGCGAATGCCCTGAAAATCGCAACTTTTCTTGAATCCCATCCCCGTGTGAAGAAGGTTTATTATCCGGGACTTCCAAGCCATCCTCAGCAGACACTCATCAGGAGACAAATGAAGGGATACGGCGGGATGCTGGCCTTCGAACTGGACACACGGAAGGTCCCGCTTGACGCCTTTTTCAAGAAAATCAGAATCTTTCACCTGGCGGAATCCTTGGGCGGCGTGGAATCCCTGATCGAACATCCCTGTACCATGAGTCACGCTTCCATGGGAGAAGACGGTCTGAAGGCGTCGGGGATTACTCTGGAGACAATTCGGATCTCAGCGGGTATTGAGGATGCACGGGACCTCGTGGAAGATCTTAAACGCGCCCTGGAATATCAGGGGTCGTAAGTTCGACAAGCATTGAACACCGTCCGGACAATCTGATATAGTATGAACGCCTGATCACAAGGCGGGCGTGTTCGAGCCGATGGATTCAGATGAAATATTTCCGGGCAATGGAAAAGAGAACGGGCAAAGTGGTTTATTCCGAGGTTATACAAAAAGTCAAAACGATAAAATCGGAACAGGTCCGAGTTGATTCCCCGGAATTGTTTGAATTTGTGATCCAGAAGGATGAGTTAAAGAAGCTCTCAGAAATTTTGAAAGCGTATTTCGGTGAGCCCTTTCAGACCCAGGACCAAACCCTCCAGCAGTCGGTTGACAGATTGACTTCCCTTTATGGTGGTATTTGGGGGAATCAAACCCTCTATTATGCCGACCGCGATTTGGTTTGCGAGTTTGCCATGTTATGGCCGTGGTCGGATAATTGCCGGATTACCGTAAAACTCATCCGGCATGTGAAATAGGATGCTGCGCCGGCGGGCTTGGCTTATCGAAAAGTCGCATTACAGAGCAGGTTTTCGAAATCATCGGCGGTCTAAAATCGTCAGAAACCTGATCGAGGCATGCAGTCATGACTGATTTAAAAAATATCAAAATTGCCTTTTTTGATGCCAAGTCTTACGATATGGATTTTTTTAACCGGGCCAACGCGGATTTCGGATTCAAAATCACTTACTTTTCTTCGCATCTGACGATTGAAACCGCGGCGCTCTCGAAAGGCCACGACACGATCTGTATTTTTGTCAACGATATCGTGACTCAGGAAATTGTAGACATCCTGATTGCAAATCAGATCCGGCTGATCGCCTTAAGGGCTTCGGGATACAACAACATCGATCTGAAAGCGGTCTATCGAAGGATTCATGTTGTCCGGGTTCCGGCGTATTCACCTCACGCCGTGGCCGAGCATGCGGTGGCCTTGATGCTCAGCCTGAACCGGAAGATCCATAAGGCTTATTACCGGACCCATGATGGGAACTTCAATATTCAGGGCCTGCTGGGTTTCGATATGGTCGGCAAGACCGCCGGAGTGATCGGGACCGGCCAGATTGGGAAAATCGTCGCGCAAATCCTGAAAGGTTTCGGTATGCGGGTGCTGGGTTATGATCTGTTCCCCGATAAGGCCTCAGCGACGCGGATCGGTTTCGAATACGTTGACCTTGACACTCTTTGGAAAGAATCGGATATCCTGACATTGCACTGCCCCCTGACCAAGGAGACCGTCCATCTCATCAATGAGGCGAGCATTGCCAAAATGAAACCGGGCGTGATGATCATTAATACCGGCCGGGGCATGCTGATCGATTCCAAGGCACTGATTGAGGGTCTCAAAAGCGGCCAGGTCGGATCCGCGGGACTGGATGTCTATGAGGAAGAAAATGAGTATTTTTTCGAGGATTTTTCCACGTCCGTGATTACGGATGATGTTTTGGCCAGATTGCTTTCATTTAATAACGTGCTGGTGACATCCCACCAGGGATTTTTTACCAAAGAAGCCCTCCAAAATATAGCCGCCATTACCCTGAAGAATATAAAAATCTTCTTTTTGGAGGAAAGGACCGAAAGTGAAATCTGCTACAAATGCGGCCAGCAAGGTGGGTGTGTGAGGAAGCAAACCGGCAAATGTTTTTAATGGCTTCATCGCGACCGATTCGAAATCCAGCAAGGTCGGTGGCCAATCATTTCGTTTCGATAACCGCCCCTCCAAGGCTATTTGCCCGCTAGCAGAATCAAGCTAATTTTCTCTTTTCCCGCCATTTCCGATCAAGTGCATAAATTTCATAACCCATTGATTTGACATAAGTTAAATTGCGTGCGAAACTTCATTAAACTTTCTTTTCGGACGTTCTGAAAGATATTTCAATTTTAAGGATGACGCGAAAGATTTTTACCCGGCGACTTAGCTAACGCAAGGTAACGCAAGGAAACACAAAGAACCCATGGATCATCAAAAACACAAAGTGATGACGGCCAAAGAGGTCAGCGAATTTTTTAAAATTCCTCTGTTTTCTGTTTGGGACCTTACCCGAAAGGGGAAAATCCGCGGCGTCAAAATCGGAAAACACTGGCGTTATCTTGAAGAAGATATTCGGACTTATCTGAGCGGTTCTTGGGTTCGTTCAAGTCATCTGGCACGACCTTCCCAAAATCGGATCTTTCCCCGGATCAACTGCGATATCCCGGCCCGTCTTAAAGTATCTCTTTCATATAAGTCAACTATTTGTAAACAGGGCATGATCTGCAACCTGGGTGAAGGCGGTTTGCTGATCGTCCATGACAGGCGTTCGGATCCGAACCCGACTTATGACACGCATGCAACAGACCTTCGAATCGGCGATCCGGTAGAAGTGATTTTCGAGATCCCCGACATGATTCCCAGTCCGTTGTGTCTGAAGGGAAGAGTCGTTCATCAATCATGGAATACTCACGCTGTTGTCGGGATCAAATTCCGGGGGCTATTGCCGGAACAACAAGAGGTCATTCGAAACTATGTGGGCTAAAGAATTGACGGAAAACAGACCGAAACAACGGAGTGCCTATTCGCGGATCCTCCGGGGTGTTGCGGTTTGTACGGTTTTCGTGTTCTCGATGACATCCGCCGTGTGGATTCCTCCGGCTTTTTCAGCGCCAGAGACTCAAGGTCGTGTTTCCGATCCTGCGAATCCGATGATCACAACCGGCATGATTAAAATCCCCGCGGAGTTCGGCGCGATCGAAGAGCAAAATAAAGCCTCGGATCAAGGGCCGTTGGTCATCCTGATTCAGGATGCCCATGCCATTCCCGATGCCCAATCGAATATCGAACGCCTGATCGGCTATTTACAGAAAACCTACGGTATCCCGTTGGTTGCATTGGAAGGAGCGGAATCTGGTCTGGATGCCCAGATCTTCAAGAGCTTCCCGGATCAGAAAAAACTGAAGGCGGTGCTTCAGGGATACTATGACCGCGGCGAACTTTCGGGCGGAACCGGTGCAGCTATTTTGAATACTTCAAAAAGCGTTTATCACGGTATCGAAGACTGGA
>JAMWDC010000094.1 GCA_023819025.1 Candidatus Omnitrophota bacterium
TCTCCGAAATGCAATCCGGATTCGGCTCGATCGGCCAGCGTATCCCGATCCGCGGATCGTTCCATAAAATCGTCCGTTCCGCCTCGGGTCTGTAGAAGGCGGTGCATTTGTAGGTAAACTCCGTGCCCTCGGATAAAACGCAAAATCCATGAGCCATTCCGACCGGAATATATAAGGCATGCCGATTCTCGCCGGTTAAGGTATAACCAAACCATTGGCCAAAGGTGGGCGAACCGATACGAATATCGACGCTCACGTCAAAAACCACGCCTCTCACCACACGGACCAGTTTCGCCTGAGCATAAGGGGAAAGTTGATAATGCAGCCCGCGCAAGGTCCCTTTGGCCGAACGGCTCATATTGTCCTGAACAAATTCATCCGGGATGCCGTTGGCCTGGAAAACTTTCTTGTTGTACATCTCCATGAAAAAACCCCTGGAGTCATCCAATATCTTCGGCTCGATAATCCAAAGACCTTTAATCTTGGTTTCTCTAAACCTCATACCGCATCCTTGTCACAGAAGAAATTCGTTGCTTGGGATTTTGGGTATCGATGTTCATTGATGTCTTATGTTGAATCCTTTTTCTCCCGGTAAATTCTGACACCATTTGAGTATGCATCGATACAAAGAAGTTTTCCCTTCTCGTCGTATAGGTACGTTAGACCTTCCTGTCTGTCGTTCTTGTAATTCGCCACTTCAGACAACCGGCCGTTCTCGTAAAATTTTTTTCCGATTCCCTCTTGCTTGTCGTTTTTGAAATTTAATTCGTACTTCAAAGCACCGCTTTCATAATAAATCTCGCACGCGCCATCCAGTTTCCCGTCTTTGAAGCTCCATTGCTCTTTCAAGGATCCCTCTGGCGAATAGGCCCGCAGGATTCCATTTAATCGGCCGTTCCAATAATTGGCCTCTCTCTTCACCGCACCGTTTTCATAATACCAGCGGCTGATCCCGTTCAGACGGTCGTTTTGATAATGGAATTCTGACTTTAAGATACCATTCCCGTAATATTCACGCGTCAAACCTTCGCGGAGGCCGTTTCGGTATTCGGATTCCCGCTCTACAGAACCGTTGGGATAGTAATCCGTTCTTTTTTCAACCCCCTGACTCCTCATGGGTTTGCGGCCGCCTTCAAATCAACGAGAATTTTAGTCTTTTTCCCCCAGCATCTTTTTGACCTTGGATATCAAAAGGTCAGGATCGTAGGGCTTAATAATATAGTCGTTACATCCGTCTTGATAGGAATCATTGAGCCAAGATTCTCGGAGTCCCGAAAGCATAATAATGGGCACCCCTTTCCCGGTTGGCACTCCCCGAGCCTCTTCATTTTTGCGAATCGAATTAAGCACTTCGAGACCGCTCACGCGAGGCATCACAATATCGAGCAGGATTAGGTCATAAGGATGCTTCGCCAATGAGCGCTGATACACTTCAAGGGCTTTGGCTCCATTTGTTACCGTGTCAACGAGATAGCCTTCTTCCTCCAAAACTTCCCTGACCGGCTCCAGTATATTTTTCTCATCATCAACAACTAAAATCTTTTTTTTCATAACCACTCCTCACGCATCAAAATCCAGCCTGCCTATTCATCGCCGTAAAAGATTAAAATGTTTCTGTCCGGGCGAATCGAGATGCCCCTTGCTTTGCCGCTCAAAAAAAATTAAACACGAAATCCCGAAATTTCCAGAACGACATCGGGGCGGCAGGATTTGAACCTGCGGTCTCGCGGTCCCGAACCGCGCGCTCTACCAGGCTGAGCCACGCCCCGGTTGATTACAAAGTAACGGGCTGTCTTTTGCAACGGTACGTGTCTGTGACACTGAAAAGCTGGACACCCCGATGTTGAACGGATTATATCGGATTAAGCCAAAAATTTCGATAGCCATTTGTCTGGGAGGCATTCACGCTACCCAAAGGACATTTTACATTTCCAGGGTACTGATCCAAAACCCGACCCTACTTAATCCGCAAGTAGTCGATCAGACGAGCCGGATCGCCAACAAATTGCTCATACCACATTGACACTAGAATCTCGGCTGGGGATTTCCCGGGTCCTGTAATTTGTTCGCGAATCCTTGCCAGGAAACAGCATTCATCAGAATCCCGGCCTTTCTTTTGTTTGCGCAAACTGTCACAAGCCAGCTCGACCAACTCACGGGCAATCGGGAGAATCGGTTTCGAGCCAAGGCGGGAGTCCAGCCCCTGATGCGGAACTTCTTGATGAAGCTTCAACCGATCCCTTTCGCTCGCATCGCTGACAAGTTTCCAAACCTCCTTGCGGGTCCAATCGTCATAAAGAATCCCCTTCCAAAAGGCGGCCACGGCTGGGATCAAATCCGGCCTTTGACAATCAGCACCTCGTATCTCGATGTATTTTTTAATTCGGACTTCCGGGAAAACTGTACTCAAATGCAATTCGAAATCACCCAAGGTTGGACGCATTCCTTCAAATCCATTCCGTAAAAAGTCTCGGAAGGTTTGATTTCGGGCAGGGATCCAATGTCCGTCTCGAAACACAAAGATCATGGGTATGTCTAAAACATAGTCTAAATAATTTTCGAAGGTCTTCCCCTCTTTGATAAATTCAACAGGGAGTCCGGACCGATCGGGATCGGTATGATTCCAAATATCAAGGCGTTTGCAAAGGTATCCGTTCGGTTTGCCGTCAGAAAAACTCGAATGGGCAAACATCGCCGTCACAATGGAGGTTATCGCTAATGCGACGCGAACACTCTCCATGGCATGTTCCTCGGTTAAATAATCAAAATTCACTTGAGTGGCAGCGGTCCTCTTCATCATGTGATGAGAAAGGGAGCCGCGAAGACGAAAATGTTCTGCCATAATTTCATAGCGTTTTTTAGGAACCCATGGGATCTCTGAAAGCGCGCTAAAGGGATGGATACCCACTGCGAGCCAGGCAATGTTAGGAAATTGATCGGCAATCGCATGGAGCTCGGCAAAAAACTCCTGAAGTTGTCCTTCGATTTCAAAAACATTCCAAACCGGCTGTGCACTGAGCTCGATTTGTGCCCCTGGTTCGAGTGCAATGAATGTCTCTTCCGGTTTCAGGGCAATGATATTGTCCCCCTCATAAATTGACTGATACTCGAACTTCTTCGACAATGTATCCAACACCTCTTGAATGCCGCCGGTCCCGAAATAGGGAATCGCCTGCCCCGTTCGCTTATCCACCCCAAAAAACTCGGCCTCAAGACCGATTTTCATGGTTTGAGCAGATTTGGCATTTTGCTGAAAATAATCGATCAGATCCTCTTCGTTCATGAGGATCTTGGTATGATTTTCACCGGTTAGGGTACTCAAAAAAGTCATACCGCCTTTCGTGAAAGTTGAATAGAATACTTTTTTATTGTCTGTAACGCAATCAAAGAAGCGGTGCCGATTCTATGCGCTATCTCTCAATTATGGATCCCCTTCCCAAGAAAGAAGTTAGGTGGGATACCACTTATGCAATTCTCCGGGAACTCGCCGAGCGGGGTCATGAAATCTGGGGGACGGATACGGATTGCGTTTGGCTGAGCCGATTGGAATTTTTCGCAGAGAGCTATGCAATTTATCCCGTGAGTGAAACCAAGTTCCATCTTGGTAGTCCGCGCTGTAAACGATTGCGCGACTTTGATGCCATCCTTATCCGAAAGGAACCTCCTTTCGATATGAATTATCTCTATCTTACTTATCTCCTCGAGCAGATCACTGCACAGGTTTCAGTCACGAATCATCCAAGGGGGATTCGGAACGCGAATGAGAAACTTATCACACTGCAGTTTCCGAAATGGATCCCCGACACCCTTGTCACTTCTTCTGCTGAAAAAATTTGCGAGTTTCAAGATAAGATCCAGGACGCCCTTGTTGTCAAACCGCTCAATTTGAAGCAGGGACAGGGGGTCGTTCTCTTAAAAAAAAATGCACGGCCTAGACTCTCACTTTGCCGGAAATGGACCCAGCAAGGGAGAAGAACGGTCATGGCGCAACGGTTTCTCAAAACCAAAAAGGCTCAGGGCGACAAACGCATTCTTGTCCTTAACGGTGAAGTCTTAACCGCCTTTGAACGGCATTGTCCGGCTCGCGATTTTCGCGCGAATCTGACACTCGGCGCCACCTTTCATCCCACTCACATCACGCCCAAAGAAAGGCAAATGATCGCAGAGATGAAAGATTATCTGGTCAAGCAGGGACTCCATTTCGTGGGGCTGGACGTCATGATGGAAAAATTGATCGAAATAAACGTTACGTGCCCGGCTGGGATCTCGGTAGCCCAAGTTTTGTATTCGGACTCCGCTCCAGTCCGAAAATGGGCTGATTTTCTGGAAGGGCTTGGATCGAGGAAGTCACGGTCATAAGTCTTCTTGCATCGGGAGGGACATAGCCCATTTTGATCAAAGCCGGCTCCATAACCTCTTTAAAAACCGGCGCCGCAACCGTCCCTCCGTAATATCTAGGCTTGGGATCATCCAGAACAACCACCATAACCAGCATGGGATCATCCACAGGCCCGAATCCGATGAACGACGACATAAAATTAGTATGAGAATACCCTCTTCCGTTTGGCAGGATTTTCTGTGCAGTTCCCGTCTTCCCTCCGACCGGGATCCCCTCAATCTTGGCTTTTTTCCCCGTCCCGTCCTCCACCACTCCCCTCAGGATTTCACGCATGGTCCTTGCCACTTCAGGACGGATGACGGTCCGTCGAACCAGCGGTCTTTTTTCCTCCAGCACAACCCCAGTTTGATCCTGAACTTTGTCAATGATATAGGGTCTGACGAGGAAACCGCCGTTGGCAATGACCGCTATCGCCGTCGTCATTTGAATCGCGGTGACGAGTACCTCCTGGCCGATAGGAATATTATAGGGTGATGTTTTTGACCATTGCGATGGCGGTCGTACAAAACCCGAGGCTTCTCCGGGCAGATCGATCCCTGTCGGCTCGCCGAAGCCGAAGGCTTCCACATAAGATTGGAAAACCGCAGGTGAAAGTAAGGCAGCAATTTTAGTCACCCCGATATTGCTGGATTTCACAACCACATCCCTTAAAGACAGCATGCCATAAGGATGAACATCATGAAGGACCTTCGGGCCGTAATGGTATTGCCCGTTCTCACAATCAATCATCTTTTCCGGAGTCGCCTTATTTTCATTCAGGGCGGCACTGACCGCCACAATTTTAAACACGGATCCGGGTTCATACATATCCGTAATCGCCCGGTTGCGTCGATCGGAGATGGAAGAGGCATCGTGAAAATTGGGATTGAAGGTCGGCCGATTAGCCATGGCGAGGATCTTACCGCTTTTAGCTTCCATCACAATGGCCCACGCACCGAGGGCATTCCATTCCGTATAAGCCCGTTCCAATGCCCTTTCGGTCAAGTATTGAATATATTGATCGATGGTCAGTGTAACACAATTACCGTTTATGGCAGGAATCGACTTCAACTCAAAGGCTTTAATCTCCCGCCCTAAGGCATCGTGTTTGGTATACCTCCTCCCGGCCCTTCCCTGAAGTTGGTAATTGTACGATAGCTCGATACTTTCCAAACCAATATTATCAATATCCGTAAACCCCAGGACATGAGCCAGCAAATCACCTTGGGGATAAAAACGTTTGTATTCCTGTTGAATCCCGAGACCCGGATGTGATAACTGAGCAATGCCTTCAGCTTCGTCAAGAGAAACTTTCCGTTTGAGCCAGACAAAGGCTTTATCACGGTTAAGACGCTCCATAAAATAATCTTGATCGATATCCAGAATTTGACTTAACCGGGCTGCCAATGCGGCCTTCTCACTTTTCCAGATCACGCGAGGGATCGCATAGATCGAGGGAACTTTTAAATTGGTCGCTAAATCTTTACCGGAACGATCCCGAATCTGTCCGCGAAGAGGCGGAATTTCAACCGTAATCTTATGCTGTCTCTCGGCAAGCCGTTGCAGAACAGGACTTCGAATGATGGTTAACTGAATGAGCTGATAACTGAGGACAAGAAAGACGGTCAGGATAAAAAAATTGATGAACCAATATCTGCGTTTTGAAAGCGAATCAGACATTAACTCTCGGTCTTGGCCTGAGCAACTTTCACCCAGCGTCCCAGCAGATCGAACAATCCCTGATGGAATGGCTGTATGGAAACATTGTTCAGTGCTGCCGGCTCAATGCCAACGATTGTAGGTATCCGGACAATTCGCACTTCCCGAGGCAAGCAAAGATCCATCTGAAGATTCTTCATCCTTGCTTCAAGCAATCGAGGGGCTCTTAACTGGTCGACTTCATATTTTAAGAGCCGATATTCTTCACTCCTCCGGGCAACCTGGGCGGATTTAGCGGCAATCGCATAGGAGACACGGAAAAGAGACATGTGCGGATAAAGATATAAAAAAATCAGGCAGGATACCATGGCCAATACCGCCAAAACTTTCCCGCAATCCTTCATTTTATCTTCTCCACAACCCGCAATTTGGCACTTCGTGACCGTGGATTAAGCCTTCTCTCGCTCGGCGTTGGTACAATCGGTTTCTTGGTAATGGGCCGGGCACGTCCGTCCGCGCACCAACTCCGAAATTGCACCTTAACAATCCGATCCTCCAGAGAATGGTATGAAATCACTGCCAAACGTCCGCCGGGTTTTAAACGATCCCAAATGCCCGGGAGTGCGGCTTCGAGTGCCCCGAGTTCGTCATTCACTGCGATTCTCAATGCCTGAAACACTCGAGTCGCAGGATGTCGCCTGGCCCAGCCTGGACGTCGCACCTTCCTGGCCGTTCGAAAAGGCAAGGCTTCCAATAGTGTTCGAACCAGATCGTCTGTCGTCTCGATTCTCGAACGACGTCTTTGACGACAAATGGCTTCCGCAAATCGGCGCGCCCATCGCTCATTTCCGTATCCCCAGAAAATCTGTTCGAGGGCGTCTTTTGAAAGATCATTCACCAAATCCCGAGCGCTCTTAGGCATTTCGGGATTCATCCGCATGTCTAACGGACCCGTTCGATCGAAACTAAATCCCCGAATCGGATCCTCCAGCTGTTCTGTCGAAACGCCGACATCAAATATTACGGCATCCACCTGCGAAATATTAAGATCGTCAAGGACTTGGACCAGATTTTTAAAATTTTCGCAGTGCAGTGAAACATGACGCCACCGCGACAAGATCCGGCGACAACGATCGATGGCCTCGGGGTCCTGATCCAGTCCGATGAACCGTCCTTTCTCACCGATCACTTCTAAAATTTTGCTCGCATGGCCTGCGCTGCCCAAGGTCCCGTCGATCACCGTCTGCCCCGGCTTCAGCCCTAAACAATCGAGCGTTTCTTTTAAAAGAACAGGTTTATGGGACAAAGCTCCGTATCGCTTCCTCTTCCGATGGGTAGGATTCCATTAAACCGTTGACGCCGATAATCTGGAACGTTTTTTCAACCTCGGGACGAAGATTAAAGAGTTTAATATCTCCATGTTGGGCTCTTACTTTCATGAGACGATCGACAAGAATCCCTAACCCAGCCAGTTCCACCCGGCG
>JAMWDC010000095.1:0-6346 GCA_023819025.1 Candidatus Omnitrophota bacterium
TTCCAGTGGTAGTCGTCAAAAATAATGAAGCCGCCGTCTTTTAACAATCTCCAACTGAGCACCGCATCGATCAGCACATCATCCGCCCGATGCGATCCGTCAATATAGATAATGTCGAAGGATTCGTGCGGAAGATCTCTTAAAACAATTTGGGATTCCCCGGTCAATACGGTCACCTTATTTTCAGAGCCGGACTGCTTTATATTTACCAAAAATCTCTCTTTCAGTCCTGCTGGAAAAATATCGACGGCTGTTGCTTCGCAAGTCGGATGCGTCAAAATATTCTCCAACACCCAAATAAACGATCTCCCCTCAAAAACACCGACCTCCAAATAGTGGAGATAAGGCTGACCTTTCAAGGGTTGCAACGTCTTGTCCCAAATTGGGATATCGCGCGTAAACCAATCTGTCGAAAAATTGTATTTTTTAGAATGCGAGGGGGCCGCATTGCTTTGTGTAGGCTCATCAGCCAAGGGAACGGACGTACAAAAAAATGCAACCTCATAGATGATCAGTAAGACTATCGGAAATAATTTTCTCATCACTTCTTTCCTTGATTTTTGACGGCGTATGCCTCCATGCGATCGCACCGTCATAACATCGGCGGTCTTAAAACAGCCAAAGATTGAATGCCATTATCAACATCCCAAGAACGACCCCTAAAATGGAAAGATGCTCGGTTCTGGGGGCCACGCGCTGTTCATAACTCAGGGGCAAAAGCTCATCAAAACTGATAAAAATCATGATCCCGGCCACAAAGGCAAGAAGATAGAATAAGAACGAAGAACTTAGAAATGGTATGATCAGCAGGACCGCGATCACAGCGCCCAAGGGTTCCGCAAGACCGGCCCAGAAAGAATACCAGAAGGCTTTCTTTCTGCTTTGGGTGGCATAAAAAATCGGCATGGCAATCGCGATGCCTTCCGGAATATTATGCAAGGCAATGGCCATGGCCAAGGGGATACCCAATCGAATATCTCCCACTGTGCTGATAAAAACCACCATTCCCTCAGGTAAATTATGAATGCCTATGCCCCAAGCCGTAAACATCCCCGCCGTCATCAGCCGCGCATGCTTCGTAGCTCCTTCAACGGATTCTCCAATGTAGTAATGTGGAATAAAAAAATCGATCGCGAGGATAAAGACAATCCCGAAGAAAAGGGCCGCGTTGGCATTGAAAAATCCAACCTTCGCGACAGACTGAGGCAAAAGTTCTACAAAAGAAACATAAATCATCACACCCGCTGATATCCCTAAAAAAAACTGAAGATATGACTTCTTCATTTCACGAATGAACAAAGAAACAAAACTCCCGATCGCCGTGGATAGACCCGCCAACGCGGTGAGCATAAATGGAATGCCGAATTGCGTATCATCCATATGCATTTCCCTCGATAGGCCTCATGGTCATGAGGCTAGATTTTTAAAACTCATTCGGATCTACTATTTCACTTCTCAAGTTGACCGGTTTTTGTTTTCTCCTCTCCCTCTTAGAGGAAGAGGAGAAAACAGCCAACTTGATTCACTTTATGAGCGGTCTGGTCATTTTCGGGATGTTCATGACATCGCAATAATAAAACCGGCTCTCACGGTAAACAATATCCCCAAGCCTGTTTTCGATTTTCTCCAGAAAAAAGGGGGCCCGATAAACAAAGGTATGAAATTCCCCGTTCTCGCCGCAATCATCCACCCCTGACGGTAGATCGGCTAAAAATTGGCGATTGAAAATTCTTCCGACGAATTCCTTTCCCAGATAATGGGAATCCACGCAAGTGACAACGGCTTCAAACCCGTTGTCTATGAATTCGTTCGCGAGACGGGTGGTGTCCCGGCCCCACAAGGGGAAAACGGCCTTCATTCCCATTTGGGCTAGGTGATCCTCGCGGTATTTGCGCACATCCTCTAAAAAGATGTCGCCAAAAGCCACGGCTTGGATCCCGGCGTTTTTATATCTTGAAAGAACTTCGCTCATTCGAGACTCGTATTCTGAGTTGTCGCCGTCTTTCGAAATCAAAACTTTTTCTAATGGTTTGCCAAGATGTTCGGCCTGGATGTTAATCAGTTCGCTTCGGACGCCATGCATGCTCACCCTCATAAAATCACTTGTGATCGTACAGAGAAGGCACACCACTTCATATTCCTTGGATTTTCCAAGTTCCCGAAGAGCTAAAGCGCTATCCTTGCCTCCGCTCCAAGCAAGAATAATTTTTTTGGTCATATCGGCTCGCTTTCACCGCCTTAGGACCATGAAAAACCCGCAAAAAGACAAAAACGGTTTCTCGGACTGCGTCAAAACTCAAATGACGGATTGTCATTTGAGTCAAGCACAGTACCGCGAATCCGTCAAATTATGATTGACGCGGTACTAACTTTTCTGCAGATCCAAACCCGAGGCAGGCGAGGAGTTTGAAAATTTCGAATACTGTAGGTCCTAGAATTCCCACGTGGTAAGACTTCGGGCTTTTTACACGTTTTACACGCGTCCAGAAAACCGGCCAACAAACCTAAACCCGCCAATCCGACCAATCCATAAATGGCACGGGTCAAAACAGTCATCTCCCCAAACAGCCTTTCGACCAAATTGTAAATTGAACAGGCCGACCAGTCCCCAATTCAAAGCGCCAACCACCACCGCAGCCGAGATTAACTAACAGATCATGCAGCCGTTCTTTTCATGGTCATTCCTCAGGAATCCGAGGGGCCACGCTTCCGTCAAAAGAGCTACCGCGACCTCGACATTCAATCTGGTTATCAATCGCAAGTTAAGTTTCCGCTTACTGTTGCGTCACTACTTTTTCAGCTTCTTCTTTTTCCTTTTGAGCGTCCTCTTTTGCCTTTTCAGCGGCTTTTTTAGCCTCTCTCTTTTGTTGTCTTCGAAGTTTTTCTGCCTCTTTTTCCGCTGCCTTTTCTTTCCTCTTGGCCTCCTTCTCGGAATCCCTAAGGGCCTTGTCCTTACTTAACCCCGGTGGCACAAGCTTGCCTAGCCAACCCTTCTTTTCTCCTTTTGACCAACCCGCAGGCGTCTTTCCGTCGTCTTTTCCTTTTGCCAAAAGTGTGGCATTACCAAACACAAGTGGCATCGACACCATCAGCAGACAGCTTACCAACAACATCTTCTTCATGGCACTAATCCTCCTTTTTCTGAATTGGCATTCATGAATGCTGAACTTAACAATCTCACGATCAAAAACATCTTCTTCAAGTCCGATTGTGGCTTTGCAATCCGGAAGATCGAAAAGAAACCTCTTATCCCGCAACACTAGATTTCTTTGCCAATGGAAAACGCGTCTCCAATACAATCGCCGATCCCATAATAAGTCCAACACTCAGGCACCAAAATAAAAGGTCTTACCTTCTTGATATCAGGAAGTCCATCTTCTCCCAGCACGGATTCGTCCGCTTTCACATCCAGGATTTCTCCGATAAACTGGGTATGCAATCCTATTTCAACGGTCTTGATCACCTTACACTCTAGGATCAGCGGAAACTCCTGGACATAAGGGGCATCCACAAATTCGCCTTTAACCGGAGTCAAACGGGTGCGTGAAAATTTATTCTCAGATTTTCCGGAAGCGAGTCCAAAATAATCGGCTTCTTTGGCGTAATTTTCCGAGGGGATACTCACAGTAAAAGCGTGGCGGCTGACAATATTTCCGAAAGTATAGGTGGCCTTACGAAGAGAAATGACAACGCAAGGAGGATCAGAACACGAAACGCCTCCCCACGAAACGGCCATGGCGTTCGGTTTACCATCCTTATTGTAGGAACCCACAATCAAGACCGGTGTAGGATAAACAAGGGTACGAGCCCCTAAAGATTTTTTCATGCTACGATCTTCCCTTTAAATAAAATATTTCACCCCTTAGTTCCGGCCGCCGATCCAGTTCCCTGTCAAATACGACTAATGGCTTTCGCGATGCCTTATCCGGTCAAAATCCATCGGCGATCACATCCGGAAAAGTGGACAGTATAATTCCAAAAACCAACAGCCGTCAATCCGATACGAATGACAACATGCGATCCGAAGATTCTAGCCGGATCTCTCTGGATGATACAGCTTGTCATGTCAACCTTTCACGGTGTATCGGATAACAAAAATTGTGAACAAGCACACCAGACACCCGATCAAAAAGGCCGCGGTCATTCCCCCACTGGTATAAACCAACCCCATGAGAAAGGGCCCCAACGTCTGCCCCAATCTCAGAAACATTCCATTGAAGGACATAATGGCCCCGCGGTGTTCCGCAGGGGATGATTCCGTCAGTAGTCCCTGAATGGTTGGGACACTTAAGCCGTTGGCAAATCCCATAACCACCGTTAAACCGATTACCATCCAAAGGCTGGGCATAAAGGGAAAGAGAATACAGACTGCCAGGTAACAAACGAAACTTAAATAAATCAAGCGCTTTTCACTAAAAACCGCAGCAAGCCGGCTCAGCCACCATGCCGATACCACAGTCCCTAAAGACAAAATGGTCAAACACAGCCCGATCATGGCAGGAGATGCCCGAAAGACGTCACGCATATAAAAGGGAAAAACTGTCAAGCACAGTCCATAAATTAATATGAAAACCATGTTGATAGAAAAAAAAAGCCCAATCCGCTTGACATTCCTTAAGGATTTGAGAAGATTCCAAAAATATAAATCAAATTTTCTCGGGGATTGACTACCGGTACTTTTTAGATAAAAGAGCGCAAACAACGCCGCCGGAACCGCCAGTAGCGATAACAAAAATGCATGCCTCCAACCATCGACTGCAATCATTCCTCCCAACAACGGATAAAGTGCCGTCCCTAGACTCAATATAGCCGCATTGAGTCCCATGACCCGAATTCTGCTTTTCCCTGTATAGAGATCACCGATCAACGTTAAATTGACCATGCCCAGCGGAGCGGCTCCAATCCCCTGAATGAAACGGATTTGCAAAAGGCCGTTGAAATCCCGGATAAAGGCGCATGCGGTGCCGGCCAAAGCAAAGAGAAGCAGAGACGGGATGACAACTTTTTTCCGCCCCCATCGATCGGCCAAAAAGCCCAGAAATGGCATGAACAGAACGCCGGGTAACGTAAAGACCGCGATCACAAGACTGGCGTCTTTTGCCGTGATCTCGAATTCACCTGCAATCTTCGGCAGGCACGGAGAGATACTCGAAACCCCTAAAACAGCCATAAGGGTAATGAAAAATATAACAAGCAGATTTCTATCCGGAAGTTTCCCTGCGTTATTTATTTTGATATTTTACCCGAGGCTCCTAAAATTTTTTATGAATTTCCTGGACGATTTTTTATCCGGAGGATCCTTGAAAGTTAGAGTTCGATTTATGTCAGATACTCCCAGGCGCTGCGGTAGCCCTGAACCGTTTCCACATAGCGAAGGAAATCCGCATAAAAAGGCAGGGTCGAAATCGTTGCACTGTCACCGATAATAATGAGTTTCCTCTTTGCACGGGTCATAGCGACATTCATCCGGCGGGTATCGTTAAGAAAACCTAGCTCTCCTTTTAAATTGGAACGCACCAGGGATACAATTACAGCTTCCCTTTCCTGGCCTTGAAAGGCATCGATGGAATCGATATCAGGGATCCGTTCCCAAGACGAGTCCAGATCCTCTCCAAGGATCAGGTTCGTCAAAAGTTTGACCTGGGCACTGTAAGGGCTGATCAACGCGATTCCTTCGGGACGAACGCCCAACTGAACTAATTTTTCGAAAAGTTTCACGACCAACTTTGCCTCTTCTTCATTGTAACGACTCTTGGTGCCGACCTCGATCTTTTCTTCGTATCCCAGGCCTGCGGTATCCAGAAAAACAATCGGAGATTCGCTCAAGTCCTCGGCTTGGACATGGGGCAAGTCCTTTAATAAATGATCCCGCACAGCAACACACGCGGTTAACCGGCCGTCATAAAATTTCTGGGATGAAAAATTCATAATTTTCTCGTTCATCCGGTACTGAAGCTCCAAACGAATTTTGGACTCATCGCCTAAGATTCGGTGAAATCGTTCAAAAAGCGTCAACCGTAAACTTTCCGGACCGGTTTTGCGGGAAAAAACCGTTGGGGGAAGCTGGCAATGATCCCCTGCTAAAACAACCCTGCCAGCCCGTAACAGCGGGATCCATGAACTTGGTTCAATCGCCTGCGTCGCCTCGTCCATAATCACCCAGTCAAAGGTGCGTCCTTTTAAAATAGGATCACCGCAAACGGTGTGCGTGGCCACCACGACATCCGACTCACTCCAGACCTGTTGAAAAATCTGCGCCCTCAACTGGCAATTATCTTCGCGCAGGTTTCGAATTTCCTCCTGGAATTCCCTCTTCTCATCCCAGGCCATCACACGTCTGTCTTGC
>JAMWDC010000095.1:6356-7482 GCA_023819025.1 Candidatus Omnitrophota bacterium
TGAGCCAGCCGCGCTTCGTTTTCATCGATTAACTTGGCAAAGGAATGACGGGCCAATTTGTAACTTAGGGTATGCCCCCGGATGTGCGGCGTCATTCGTGCCGGATGTCCTAAACGGGTCACCGGGATATTCCTGGCAAGCAAACACTCGACCAAATGATCGCAGGCGGCATTGCTGGGGGCCGAAACCAAAACCGATTCGCCGCGCTTTCGAACCTGAGCCACAATCTCCACAAGAACACAGGTCTTGCCGGTCCCGGGCGGTCCGTGAATCAATAAGACATCTTCGGCTTCCAGCGCCATGCAGACCGCTCGTTTTTGCAGATCATTCAGATTCGGATGTACAAATCCCAGATCTTCGGGCTGAACCGGATCCGCCAATCGCACCTTCTTCAACCCCAAACTCAAATCCCGCAAAAAAGAAATCCGGGAGTGCCTCGCACGTCCGACTTCACGAAGTGCTTCATACATGCGGTCGTAGGTGGTCAGATTTTGACAGAGGTTTAATTGGTAGGTCTTATCACGGCCGACCCATCCCGGCAATTTCGGACTGAATGCAACAGTAATCGCATCACGGGTTTTGTCGTAGACGGTTCCGGACGGCCGTTCGATCTCGGGCGTTTGGAACCCAGATAGCACAACCACATCGCCCACGTGGAGAGAATAGCGGGGCAGGGATTTCCCATTCGAAAAGCCGAAAGTTAACAACCTCTGTCCGGAGGGATTATAATGGGCTTCGAACAGGGAAAGATGGAGGAGGGCGGTCCCCAGGCGTTCTCTCTCTTCGGGTTTTCGATCCAGAAATTCAGCTTTGAAACGCTCGTGATCTTCCCGTTCTTCCTCTTGAAGCAACCGTGTCAACCGCGCAAAATGGGTGTGGACGACTTCCTCATCCGAAATGGCGTAACGTGGTTTGTGACGATCGATCATCGCAAAGAACTCCCACAATTTTGTGGGGCGATCAAAATTTATATTCCTATCAGGGCAGCGCCGATGACTCCCGCGGAATCGCCCAGTTGATGGCGGACAATCGGTGTATCCAACACGTCGCTAAAAACCTGCCGCCTCACTTCTTCCACACCCTCGGTATAGATTTCGTCGATCTTGGAAACACCTCCACCTAAAAT
>JAMWDC010000096.1 GCA_023819025.1 Candidatus Omnitrophota bacterium
AGACATCAGGACGAGACCATGAATTCCCGGGTGATCCTTGGCGTACTCGAGCGCCAGATTCGCACCCATACTGGCCCCGACAAGCCAAACATTATCCTTCGAATTAAGATGCTGGACAGCGGCATCGATATCCCGAAGCATGGTCCGAAAGCCCTCGTGCGAAAATGCCTTCCAGTCAAGATCCTTGCCCTTCCACTCAATACTGTCACCGTGGCCTCGAAAATCCATGGCCATCGTGGACCATCGATGACGATTGAAAAAGCCTTTCAAAAAATCCCACGCACTGTAATCGGACCCCAGACCGTGCAATAAAACAACCGAACCTCTGGCCTCGGGTACTTCTTGATAACGATAGGCCAAGTGAACGCCGTCCGAGGTAATTAGATAAGTGTGATAGCGCACACACGCGGCCACCGCAAAAAGACAAACACTCGCTATCATCCCCATCATTCCTTTCCGCACGCACGGTTGGATTGAATGAAATGGAAATCTCATCGTATCAAGCCGCCCGAGACCGGCGGCGGTCCTTTTCTTTCAGAACGGATCCCTGCGTATGAAAGGTCGCCAATAAAGCTGCGTGATCCGAAGGCCAAATCCCCGACTTGCCGGGTCGGTTTAAAACCAGCCGGACCGACTCAAGGCCTGCGAGAAGCCGAAAGCGATTCCGAATAAAAATATAATCGATCCTCCGGTCCGGCATGGGTGGATTCGGACCTGCGGTGTAAGGATTTCTGTTGTTCCATGTAATCCCCGGATCCTGAGGATTCGAAAACGCATAGGTATCGATAAAATTTCCTTCTCTCGTCATTTTCCGAATTTCCGGAGTATCGGCTGTCGCATTGAAATCGCCCATCACCGCTGTCTCAACGCCTGAAGCATGCGCATCGATAAACCCCAGAAGCTCCTCCACCTGATCCACCCGAATCAAGCTTTCATTCAGTTTCCATGAAAGATGCGTATTGAAAATAGCCAAGCGAGTTCCCAGGATATCCAAATCCGCAAAAAGGGCATAACGGAAATAGTTTTCAGTGGGCGATTGGGTTTTCATTGTCAGACACATCCAGCGGTTCACCGGAAACCTGGACAACACCATCAGCCCCGAGTGTTCGGGAGGAAACACCAGATAAGGAATCCCAGAACGTTTCTGGATTTCCCGGACCCAGTCCGGGTTAAAGATCTCCTGAAAGGCCACGATGTCCGGACCACACTCCTCCAGGCCTTGAAAAATCAGTTCCCATCTCTCGCGCCACGGACCGCATTCCTGCCAGGTGTTGAGTGAAAGTATTTTCATTATAAACTATTTTGTGGATATCCTTCGCGTCACGCCTTATGGCCCGGATTTGTCCGGCCGCGGATCACAGCCAGGCGAGCCTTCATTTCTTCACGGACCGAAGCGCTGATCTTTTCAAATGACGGCACATTTTCGCCATGGGTCGATATGGGATTGCCGATGGAAAGACAGAAATGGGCGCGTTTTTTAAACAACCACGATCGCTTTGGGGCCACATCGCCCGTGCCGTCGATCACCACCGGAAGAATATCCACCCTTTCGTCCTGGGCCAATCGGAAAGCCCCCAGTTTGAAATCGTGAATTTCCCCGTCCAAACTCCGCGTCCCCTCCGGGAAAAACAAAACACTCATGCCGCGCCGCAAATGCTCTCGGGCATAACCAATCGCCTGCTTCGCGCTCTCGTGATTCCCGCGAATCAGAGGGATATATCCTGCCAGGGCCATGTACCAACCCATCAATGGAATTGCAAACACTTCTTTTTTTGCCAAAAATTTAAAATGAAGGTCCAAACCCGCGACCACAACTAAAATATCCAAGATGCTCTGGTGATTGGCGATAATGACATAGTTTTTTTGGGGGTTGATGTTTTTTCTGCCTTCAATCTTCAGATCCCACAAAGGGATCAAAATAAGAAGGATACGCCCCCATATCCGGGAAAGGAAATCCATAGCGTCTCTTGCCTTCCAACCTACGATCAAGGAGAACGGGGCAATTAAAAAGATTCCTATGGAGGCAAAGAAAAGTGTCACAAAGAATGCCACCACCCATGCAATAACCGACACAGGAAATCTCACCCAAAATGGCCACATCACGTTGTTCGACTTCACGTTGGGCATTTTATCGGTAGGAGTTCTAAATGCAAATACAATTTTTCTGGTGAAGCCTTCCCGGCTGGGCTCTCTTTTCAGAGACAGGGACAGGTCCCTACGGAATCTGTCCCTGAAACGTTTCGAGTCACCGAAGGTTCCATCTGTTCCATCCCTTGACCAAACAGGCCTCTCGACTTAGAATGATGTCGGGAAGGTGACTCGTGCTGACAAAAGATACAATCATCGATATCGCAAAACAGTGTTTTGACCCGGAAATCCCGGTCAACATATGGGATCTGGGATTAATTTACGATATTGACGTGAAGCCCGAAAACAACGAAGTAAATATACGCATGTCCTTGACCTCCGAGCATTGTCCCGCCGCGCGCATGATCCCGGAGATGCTTAAGACAAAAATCACCCAAACCCTTGGGGTCAAAAATGTCCAGATCGAGGTTGTGTTTGATCCAGCCTGGACTCCCGAACGGATTACCGAAGAGGGCAAAAGGAAACTAGGCCTTTTGGACGAGTAATCAAACATCCCTGCCCGAAAAAAGTGTCCGCCCATGGAGAATGTTTGTGGGAAAAAGAAAGGTGGACGGGAATATTATGCGGATACTGCTAACCGGAATTGAGCCAGCGCCTCCCGCCAAAGTTCGGCAACACGCTCTAACCCACGCGTATTGACCGTGTAACTGCTTCTTCGGCCCGGTTGAACACAGTTCGGGAAATTATCGAAAAGCTCCTTAAGGAGTTCTGCGGTCACCGCCTTGAACTCCGATTGAGTCACCTTGACGGCTAATACAGCGCTTGCCGTAAGTACATCATATTGGCTGGCGGCGATATCACGCTCCAAAGTAGTCGCGGGACCGACAGCTGTTTCAATCTGATCAAAGACATCAGAATCATACAGGACCGCATAATACTGCCGTTGAAATTCTTCGGCGGTCATCGGGCCTTCAATCAAACCGGCTTTTCTAAATCGGTTGAGTAACATATTCGGTAGATTGGGAAGGAATCGGCCAATATCCATCCTTGACACCACATGAATCCTGAACCGCTCGTCCAAGATCTTCCTGCCCATGACATCTTTCCATTCTGAAGCACGTACGCGGCGATCCGCCAATAGCTCATCCCGCTTCCTTTCTAATTCTGCCTGGGTTCGCCTGTCCGGCGCGATCACCACAAGATCAAGCTGCTGATTTACTTGTGTGCCTAATAACCCATAAAAACCCAGCGTTTCTTCGAGGCTCGGAAATCTTTGACTCACGATCCCAAGTGCACCGCGCTTATCCGATCGGGCTAATGACTTGACACTCGACATCAAATTTTGCATATGTGGTGGAACGTAAAGATTTCGCATGGCCGAAGCTGTCGTAAGGAGTTCAGATAATAGGCGAGGAGACGGCCGCCATATATTTCCAGCAACGAAGGCAACAGTTGCTTCCACATTAAAGTCGGCCCCCATGCTTGCAAAAATTCTGACTAAGTTTTCATCGTATCCGAGTTGTGGATTATCTTTACCTGGTTCAAGCAGGTCCTTCGGCACAACAGTTTCGCCTGCCACACGAGTCTCAGCACGACCCGCAACAACAGGAGCCGGAAAATCCGAAACAAAAACCCCTGCAGTTGGCGGTGCCGGAGGGATAAATCGTTTACCTTTCGGAATGATCGGCCCTTGCTTAACATTACGTGCTAAAGTGACCGGCCGGAGTTGCTCCCCTTTAGCGCGGGCCACATGAATCGGGATCGTAAGAACGTTACCCGCTTCAGTCGTTAAAGGATGATTGTTGACTAAAATCTTAACCTCCGTCTTATCCACAAGTTCAAGCCGGATCCCCCGGTCTTTGCCGTATGGTGACTGATTGAAATAATTCAAGGACTCCACAAGTTGTTCGGGACTCTCAAATTTCCCGACCTCACCATAGGCCTCGAGAAGGAACTTGATTTCCTGGATCTCGTTACCCCCTTGGCGAATTCTGCCATTTTGGCTTTGTAATCGCTGAATGGCCTCGATCGTGGCAAGGTCAAACATGGTCGGTCGGTTTTCGAGCATGGCGGATATATAATTGGAGTTATCGATTTTTTGGCTGATCTTCGGCAGCAGGATTCCATAACTGATTTTATCTTCACGGAAGATTTCCATCAGGCCGTCCGTATGAAAACCGCCGGTCACCAAAATGGCCTTATTCGTCTTCTGCCTGGTCATTTCATCGCGTATCGAATTGTAAAAAACGGCTTCGCGCTGACGGGCCAGATCATAAAAACGGAAGGAGGAGTCAAAGACCGGACGGATCTGGGAAAGATTTACACCGTCGAGTTTCGCCGGAGGCAACGCATCCACCGGCTCTTTGATCACAGAACCCGATTCCAAATGCACGAGGCGTTTGACCATGGTTTCCGGCTGAATCCAGTCATGCCGATAATAGGCGCGGACCCATTCTTTACGGGTAACTTCCAGGCGGAGGAGTTTTTTCAGAAGCTCGTGATCCCGGAAAAGTTCGAGGAGGTTTTTCTCCTGTTCCGAAACTGTAACTTCGTTCAAAATTTTTTCGAATAAAAGCCCGATTTCGTCAAAGAGTGTTTTGGACTCCAGCTCACTTTTTAGAATCAAATATCCGGCATAAAGGCTGAACGCGGGATAATTGTGAAAATAAAAACCTTTGGGGCCAGCCTCTTCCACCAACCGCTCCAGCAGATATCGCGGCAGATAATCAAGTCTCGCCTCCTCTGTCGAGAGGCGGCTCATGGTAATCCTTTTTTCCTCCAGGGTCTGGATCGCGTTGATGATCTTCTTGGAAATGCCTTTGGATTTCAGAAACTCTAAGAGCCGGATCTTCTCCTTGTCCGCCTGTGTCCGGTCGAGCTCTTTTTCCATGGATTGCAGCACCAAAAGCCGTGTCAGTTGAGGCCATTCCACCTGGGCAAACAAACTTTCCAAATCAAGACTGAGGATCTTGCGGGCATCAATCGCTAAACGTTTGACATAGGGAAGAAAGTCTCGATGTCCCTGTTCGAATCGTTTCCATTCCGAAACCAACCGCCGAGTTTCGGGATTTTGGAACCGCGAGGAAGCACGTTCGAGACGCGCCTCAAAGATCGAGAGGAAATTGTCCACATCCTCTTTGGACTGATAAACTTTTTTGAAGAGATCATAATTGGCGCGGTAAAGATCGGCCTGCTCGACGCCAAAGGCCTGGACATCCTTTGGGGCGTCCATCATGTAATATTCGGTGCCCGTCAATTCGCCCTTCTGGGCGAGATAATCGGCCAAGGCTAAATTACGTTCTTTATCCGGAAATAACCGCAGATAATCCGCATTAAGTTTCTCCACGGCTCCTTCGACAAAGAAAAGTTTGAAAGAGTAGGTTTTATACAAGTAGTCGAGCAATTTCTTAATCTTGACTTGTGCTTCGTAATTGCCGTGAGCGTTCTGAATATGCAGAATCATCCGGGGATCGCTGCTGGGCGGGGCCTCGTATATTTCTTCAATCGAGGCCAGTCCTTCCGGAATTTCAACGTGCAGAAAACCCGGTGTCTCACGTGGCGGCACAATTTCAATACCGACTTGAGGCATACCCCATGACAGATTCGTCGTAAGGAATACTAAACTTGTCAAAAGACACGTCACTTTTTTAAACTGGTTTATCATATCGGTTCAATTTTAACTCAACGTTTATTAACTAGATAGCATACTTTTATCAATAGTTTATTTAGTGTATTAAAAGATACACCTAATACAGGGTTATGTCAATTGAAGAAATTAAAAAAAAGCGAACGATGTAACCTGTTATATTATTGAAGGTTACAGTGAATACTTATTCCTCATCTATATCGATAACGATGTCATCGTCGCGGATGACGTCATCTGAGAATTCGATAGCAAGGTCATCTCCATAGTCAGCAGATGCTAAATTTTCAGAAGTTCTGCAAGCCTTGTAGACTCTGGGAGGTATCTCGCTGAGGAATCTGGAGGGAAGATTATGCTGAATAGAACCATAAAGCCTCCGATGCTTTGAAAAGGTCATATAAAGTTTATCCTTGGCGCGGGTTATTCCGACATAGCACAGGCGTCTCTCCTCTTCTAAGTCCTCGATGCTATCAGTCAATGCATTGATGTTCGGGAAGAGCCCCTCTTCCATGCCGACCATATACACCACCGGAAATTCAAGGCCTTTTGCCATGTGCAGGGTCATTAATGTCAGAACATTTATGCCGCTGTCCCAAGTGTCAAGATCAGTCATTAAGGAAATGGACTCCAGAAAAGAAACCAACGGATTCGCCTTCTCACGCTCGGTCATCTGATCCTCAAAATCCGCGATCACGCTGAAAAATTCCTCAATATTTTCAATTCTACCCTGCGCTTCAATGGTTTTCTCAGCTTCCAGCTCATCGATATAACCGGTCTTATCCAAAATCAATTTGAGCAAGTCACCTATCGATAATGTCTTCTGTTTCGCACGAAACCCCGACATCATCCGGTTAAACCTTAACATCGCTTGCTGAGCTTTTGGGTTTATGCCATCCGCCTTCCCGATTTCCCTTAACGCGTCATCAAGGGCATAGAACTTCTCCTTGGATGAATTCCGCACGGATTCCACTCGGGCCTCAAGTGATTCCATTGCTTTCTTGCCGATGCCCCGGGCGGGGCTATTCAAAATCCGTTTAATGCTGATGTCATCGTGTGGGAAGGCAACCGCGCGCAAATACGCAATGATGTCCTTGATCTCTTTTCGATCATAAAAACGGATCCCCCCCACGATCTTGTAAGGAATCTTCGCACGCCTCAGCGTGTCTTCAAAAATTCTGGACTGTGCATGGACACGGTAAAAGATCACTTGATCACACAATTTCAACCCCTGATGCTGATACTTCAACACCTGGCGAATCACATAATCGGCCTCCTCCTTTTCATCCGTTGTTTCGACCAGCGAAATATTGTCACCCCCCACGCGTTCAGTCCAAAGGTTTTTGTGCTTACGCATCTGATTGTGCTGGATCAACGCATTGGCAGCTTCAAGGATCGTGATCGTGGACCGGTAATTCTGCTCCATTCTGATGATGCCGCATTCCGGATAATCGTTCTCAAAATTTAAAATGTTCCGGATATCGGCGCCCCGCCACGCATAGATGGATTGATCCGGATCCCCGACCACCGTGATTTGGCGCCGCGCGCTGGCCAGCAATTTGACAAACCGATACTGGGCATGATTGGTGTCCTGATATTCATCGATGAGGATATGCTGAAACCGATCCTGCCAAGTTTTTAAGGTGTCCGGATGACGGTCAAACAACGCCACCGTCTTCATAATTAAAT
>JAMWDC010000097.1 GCA_023819025.1 Candidatus Omnitrophota bacterium
CAATTTGTTCGTGGAAGGGTCGAATGCCACCCGCTCCACTCCCGACGTCTTTTAGCGGCCTAACCCGAAGAAGGTCACGGCTAAAAGTATTGGCGCTGAAAAATCGTTTTCTCCCGAGCAGACGGTCTGAGTAGAGCAGTTGAATTGTTCCGCCTTGACGACAGGGACAAAAAATAAGCCCCAACCCGGTTTTGGGGGCGGTTTCGGCTTCAAACTCCGCCTGCGGGAAAGTCCTTCCTCGATATGTCGAGAATTAACCGCGATAATAAAAATTCAGTTCCGGTGGGTATCCTCTATCCGTTTCTCCAAGAGGACGCTTCAAAAAACAGACCTCCGGAATCGGCATTATTGTATTGTTTTGGGAACCGGATTCTAGGATCGGACGTTCAGAACAGCGTTCTGAGAACCGAAACCATTCGGGGTACGCTCTTTGGCCTTGGGATCGTCCGTCCATTTGCCGTCCACATAGAAACGGTACTCATAACGTCCCGGCCTCAGACGAATCGAGGTCTTCCACACCCCTTGTGCATCTCTGGTGAGCGAATTCGCGATCGTACTCCATTTGTTGAAAGAACCGGCAACGTATACACTCTTCGCCTTGGGTGCTTGATATTCAAAAGTCACATCGACATCCTGAGGCACCGAGGTCGTCGGTCTCGATTGCGTATTGGTGGGTAAAACCATTGCAATGCTCCTTTCTTCATTGATGTCTACAAATAAAAATCCGGCACAATTCCTAACAGGCAACTAACATCCTTGAGATCGAACAGGACTTGCCCACATTCTAAAAAATCGGCTTGCCATTCTTGAATCTCTCTTCCTTCAAGGACGATGCCTTACAATTTCCAGCACCGTTACCTACGGAATGACCGAATCTTCCAAATCTGTCGCATATAATACGGCGAAAACCACTCCTGGGTAAACCTATTTTTTGGGGGGCCTCCCGGCTACCTTTTCTCTGGTACTGCACCTCTTGATTAGGCCTTGTCAGGGACGGATGTTCCTCTAGGTTTAGAGGCCTGGATAATGACTTTGAAGGTGCTTTTTGGCGGTGCGGGATATGTTATTGTATTGCAATAGGTTACGAATCAGAATAGTATTCCATTCGAAGTCATTTTCAAAACCATGCTTTGAGGTCTCCCTTAGAAGATAGACCTTTGACCCTTGATCCTGCGGAACAATCTCATGCCACCGTTGAATATTCGCATGCATGGCAATGGCGGGATTACCGCAGGCGGGACGGTACGGCCTCGGCGAACCAATCTTCTGAAAGGTGAAAGACCGATAAAGCCGTTCCTGTTTCGGGTGCACGGCAATGACGAAATCCGTGATGGATGTTGACCGGACATAATCGAACATTCCCTTAAATAGGAAAAAGGCCGTGGCCAGTTTCCTGAAATTCGCCAGATGCCGGTCCTCTCCTTCATAAAGGCTCCGGTCGAACGCAAGCAGGCTGATTTCAGCAAGACAACGTTCGGGCGCCCTCAAGGCATTAATCTCATCCCGAAAGGCCGCCTCCGCGGGCAATCCGCACTGGGTATCCGTGATTAAACTCAACGTGCCGAGGACCTTCCTGTCTTTTTCAAAAACGAAGGTCCTGGACCGGGGAAGAAAACAGTAAAAGGTATAATACATTCCTGATTCGTTAGGGTGGCAAAAGCCGCGTGTCAGGTATTCCCGATAAACCAGCTGATAAGCCGCCGCGAGTTCGTCAAACGTTTTGGCGATCCCCACAGCCGCACCGTGATACTCCTCCTGCCTGAAAGCAAGACAGCAAAGCTTGTCCGAAAGATAGAGGTCACGGTCTGCAACTGTTAGATCTGTTAGATTCTGTCTCATGATGACGCCTTTTTGCCCAAGATGTAATCCCTCGACCGGAACCAAGAAAAAGGGATCCGACATCGACACCTGCTCCCCCGACCCGGCAGGGAGATATCGCGTGCAACCCTAGGGGTTAGAACTTATAAGGGAAACGGAGTTCCACGATGTAGTCGGGCGCATCCGTGGTCAAACCCATCCCGAGGCTGAAATCAATTGCGGCCTTTTCCGAATGAGTCCAAGAAAATCCTGCCTTTAAGGCGGCACTATTCAAATAAGAACCGTTGACCGGAATCCCACTACGTTTCAGCTTGGAAGTAATGCTCTGCTCGTATTGAAAATTAATCGCGGTCTGATAACTCAGCGCGATCGCGGTTCCAAAACCGAAACCCACCGAATCTCCCGGATCCATCTCACCGAATACCGAATACGTTTCGGGAAGGTTCCAAGTATAGTTTAAAGTACCGAAAACGACGGCGGGATCACTTGTTTTAACACCCACCACACCAGCCCGAACGCCCCAATGCCCGGTTCCCAATCCGATGGGATTCAGATAGGGATTCGAACCCGTGGGGCTTTTCACTCCCAGGGAAACGATCGTATCCGGAATGATACCGTTTTCACGGAGCACGTGAGCGCTTAATGTCGCCTCAATATCACCCAACCCGCGTACATCCTTGGTCTTTTCATCACCGAGGTTGCTTGTAATCCTGTCAAATTCATACCGATAAGGGACCTTCACTTCCCCCTGAATGTTATGCCAGATGCCGTACCTGAGCGGCATGGAACCGATCAGGATGTCGCGCTTGACGGATTCGGTAGATATCTCGCCGATCACCAGAACCGGAAGGATACTGAACCCTTCGATATTGATTTTGTTGGAAGAAAAATGGGCCGCGGTAAAGGTGGGTTCCACTTGCAACGTCCCCCGGGGAAGAAGCAAACCGCCCTCTTCAATGAGCATCCTTTCGACCGCGTTGCTTCTCTGTTGTCTGGGCCGGGAATACGATTCCTCTTGGGCAATCTGTTGCATGTATTCTTTTTGAACGTCGGAATAACCGAGCTGTTGATTTCCGGAAGGGTTGGATTTCTTGGCCATCCCGGGTGCGATTTGAGTTTCGGACTCGGTCCCCCCAGCCCGGTAGGATGCGAACTCAAGATTCGTCAGCTCCCGAATCTTTCGGTCACTCAAGACGGTCCTGAAATCCCTTTTGCCTGAAACCGGAACTTTTGTTCCTGCGGATTCCTTCGAAACCGTTTGTTGAGCCCTATCTTTCGCAACAAGGTCCGGGACGCGATAAACGGAATAATTTTCCAATTCCGTTCTCACGATTTCCTTCACCGCCTGATGCAATTCAATAATGATTTGAGCTTTCAGTTCTTCGTTCTGGTCCTGGGTATTTTGATGAGCCGGAAACATCCGGAAAGGGAATAACAGGGTTAATAAGATAAAAACAGCTATGGGAACTGAAGTTTTGCGAACTTCTGTCCCACAGAAGAAGCGAGGCAGCGAAGCATGCCCTTTCCCCTTCGGGATCACGGATCGACGCCGGGCCTTTTGTAGCGATTCGATAACCATTGACCAGTGTATCTTTTCCAAGGTTGGGGTTCCCCCTTCCATAAGATATGATTTCTAAAATTCTTCAGGGAAAACGGAGGTCCGAAGCGCTTGTAGTTGCACGGCCTGCCTCGCTTCTTTTCCGCTCGCGACAATGAGGTCCTCCCGATCGATCCTCAAAGAAGACGGGAGGACCGGCTTAAAGGGATTCCGCGGACGTTGATCCTCGATGACCATCCCGATCCCGTCCTGCCAGACGCGTTCAAACCATTTCGCTTTCATGATCATGTTTCCCATGGCAGGGTCAGCCACAAACACCCGGTCTCCAATTACTGCTTTGACAATAATAAAATGCCGGTAATTTTTAAATTGGATCGGAACAAGAACCGGGTGGTTCATCTGGCGCAGAAAATCCATATCCATTTTGTATCCCGTGACCTGGTAACCCCGTCTCTCGGCAAACTTTTTTAAGTCCAAAAGGGAAAAACCCTTCCGCTCCTTTACCTTTTCAAGACTGGTCGTCCTCAAGATATCCAGGATGATTTCCCGTTCCTCGACGGGATCATGCAGATCATAATTCAGGATCGTGGATAACCCGGCGGCCCCGCAGCTGAAATCGGAACTCTGCCGCACCACATGCTGATCCCGGATCTCCCGGATACTCTTTACTTTTTTTTGGATCCTGACATTGGCAGCTGAGAATTGAAAGGCAAGGCACGGGCCGGAATAGAAAACAACTACGAAAAAAATAAGTACGGTCGATATCATTTTTGAAACTCTCATGGCCATGCGGAGCTCAGCGGTGGCTTACCGTATTTGAAAACGGTAATGATCCTCAAAATTTAATTCGTTATGATTTGAAAGGCTGCCGACATTGGAATCGATATTGATGACCAAATTAATCAGGATCGGAACAAGGCTGCCCGCCGAATTGACATTGACCAAAGCCGACAGGTACTGCTGCGACTGATCCCCGATCAAGACCACGTTCATTCCCGAACGATTCAACGCCGTAACGGTCGGAAGGCTGGCCTCAGGTGTGGTGGGCGTGTAAAGATCTATCGTCCTGGGCGTTTCCGAAAAATCACTCGAATTATTGTTTAAAGATTCCTCTCCGAAGGAACCGGACAAAAGATTGTTTGCGGCAGGAACGTTTGAATCATTGATTTGTATGTCGCCGGCAAATTCCGTATCCACAGCGACCACGGGAGGAGCAACCGCTGCAGGAATCGTTGAAGTGCCCGCTGAATGGGTGTCAACTGGATTTATATCCGGCACCGAGGCGGAAAAATCGTTCAAAACCGGGACACTTGTTCCACTTGTCTGTCCATTGTCCACCGGATTCACATCTGGTATCGTTACGGTAGGATCATTGACAGCCGGAAGATACGAATCATTCGGCAAGGTGTTATCTGCCGGACTCCCCTCGGGTGTGGAAACTGGAGGGGCATTATATAAGGTAACTGAGGAGGCACCGGGCTGAGAATTAGTATTGCCCGTGGGGTCCACGCCCGCAGACAGAGCCGTAAAATTATTTTCGGCCGAAGTATTTAAACCGCCGCTTGGCCCGTTGTCCACGGAGGTCGATTCCAGCGTCAAGACAGACGGATTGTTGCCGGCCGGCGGATTTGAAAAACTGCTCGGACTATTATCGACGGAATTATCTTCTACCGGCGTATTCGGAAGATTGTTTTGACCTCCGGATTTCGTCACAGGTTCCGAAGAAACTGGGGTATTGCTATCCGCCGGAACCGTTGAAACAGTCGCCGGATTTTCGTTCAAAAGATTTACGTCGACCGCAGACGTGGAAAAATCGTTTATCCTCGGGACTTCGGTATCTGTCGTTTGCAGATCGTTGCTAAGACCGACTTCTTGAGTGGAAACAGGCGGATCATTGGCTACCGGTGTGCAGGAACCATCACTTGGACCACCGTTAGCAGGCTGAAGCTCCGGCATCATCACGGACGGATTATTTCCCGCAGGAATATTCGGGAAATTCTCTTGCACATGACTTCCAGAATGAATCACCGGCTCCATCACGGATGAATGATTGTCGTCCGACGGATTTGCAAGGCGATTCTGGCTATTACTATTATCTAAAGGACTATTCTCGGAAGTAGCCAGTGCACTATTATTGGTTAAATCTGGCGGAGATTGATCGCTTGAACTCAACGAAGGGAGGTCATTTTCAACCAGCGGATTAGAACTATTATTTTGATCACTTGTTACGGGATTACTCCAGGGAGTCGGGGCTGCCGGTTCATCAACGACAGGAAGACTCGAAACTGAACGCTTGCTCGTCTCAGACGCGTTATTCGTCACAGACACCCAATCCACCGGAGACGTGTTAGAGGTTGTCTGCGAGACCGGATTCGACGGGGGTGGATCCGAAACTCCAGGAGCCGCCTGGCTTTTCTGGACCGGCAAGGTTTCCGTCAAAAGAGCTCCTGATGAGAGTAACGGATTCGTTATAACCGCCGGTAATATCGATGAACTTCCCGCAGGCTGAGGCTGACTTACAGCCCCTTGAGGACTGACAGTCGCTGCGGTATTCGGCGCCGCTGTGTTTGATGTGCTTGACGGACTGGGAGTTGCAGTGGTGTCATAAAAACTTGTCATGTTCAAGGTGTTGACATTAATGGCATGGGTCACCGTCGATTTGATATTGATCATCAAATTCATCATGATCGGGATCATACTGCCTGCGGCATTGACATTGATCAGCGAAGAAAGAAATTGCTGAGCGTTATGACTGACGATTACGGTATTTGAACTCCCGTTGTTGTTTACAGCGTTTGACGTGGTATTGACCGTAGGGACGGCCGGAGTTGTCGGAGTTGGCGGGGCTTGGGGGGAGGTCGGGGCCGTTGGTATTTTGGGCGCGGACGGCGCTTTGGGCACTACGACCTGCGGCTGGATAACGGCAACGTCGAACTTGACGGTGAAACCTTCGGCATAAACACCGTCTAGTTGGTCATCGGAGAGTCGAATGGCACGAGCCGCGAAGGCACAGGGGATCGGAATCAGACTGATGAGATAAAATCCGAGGATTGTTCCAACCAAACTAACCTGCCAGACAGGTCTGATCCTTTTGGTTATCCATCCAAATAAGATAGTGTTGTTAGCCATTCTTGAGAAAACCATTCAGACACTATGAAAAGGGCGAGGGACCGCTTGGTCCCACATTAACCCTTCCGTGCCAAGGAGGGTTTTGAGTCCCCCCTTAGCACGCACTATCTTTAAAACTTAGAAACCACTCTGAACGGACGCAACGTTCGAGTTGGACACAGTCCCGCTCACGCCCATATTCGACGTGACGTTGGTCTGGATCGCAGCACCCGATGCAACGGCATTCAGGTTGCTGATGGCCTGAATGTTTTTCTGCGACGTATTCAAAAGGGCGAGGTGATTATTGGCGCCCTTGCTGTTACGCGTAGCCGTTGACGACTGGGTCTTGCTGGTGACCAGACTGGACTGAGAATCCGACGCCGTGCTCGAGCTGCTCATAAGAGCAGAACCCGTAATCACGGTGCGAGCATTCTTGCTGCTTGCTGAACTGGACGAAGAAGAAGCAGCATCCGACACAACGTTGTCGTAGTCCAGAAGCTCGGCAGCCGCAATGTTGGATTGGCCGATTGCACCCTTATCAAGGATTTGGGAACTTTCAGCCAAGGAACCGGTGTAATTCAGCGTCTCATTGACTGCATGAGAACTCGACGCAGCCGCTGAAGCATTGGCACTCTCGCCGGAGACAGAATCCATGGCGAAGTTGCATTGCTTTTCGGTTGCGCTTGAGCTCGAGCTCGTCGAATTAGAGCCGGTGCTTGTCTCGACAAGGCTCGTTGCGTTGATGCTGTCCGCCGGACGATAATTCACGATGGTCGCATCGTTGGAGCCATAGACCGCAACGTTCTCGGTCGGCACTCCGCCTGCAGTGACTCTGGCAACGTTCGTCTGCACAGCAATAGCGCTGTCGATCGAGTTGGCGTTGCTGATGGCCTTGATGTCCATATGAGAT
>JAMWDC010000098.1 GCA_023819025.1 Candidatus Omnitrophota bacterium
AGCGTTGGCATTTGGTGATGTAGATGGATTAAAAAGTATAAACGATACCTATGGACACGCCGCTGGTGACCAAGCCTTGCAGCGTGTTGCCTTGGTTTTGCGTAACTCGTTTCGCCGCTCAGATGTCATTGCCCGCATTGGCGGCGATGAATTTACCATCCTTGCCATAGACGTGGTGCCTGAAAGGACAAACGATCTTTTCAGGCGTTTTGAAAAGGCATTGGCAGATGAAAACGTTCGTTGTGCCTCTGGATTTTCTGTTACTTTGAGCCTTGGCGTGGTGCAGATTGATCACGCTCAGCGACTTTCTGTTCAGGAATGGCTTAAGAAAGCCGATCAGGCGCTCTACCAAAAAAGAAATAGTTTTTAAATCACAGAGAGCCAGGACGCCACCCCTGGCTCTCTCTAAGGAGGAGAAGAAGAGAAATGAACTTTCGCCACTGTTACTATAGCATAATTGGAGACAATAAACTTGACGATTACCCTATGTATACCCTACGATTACCCATTAATATTGTAAAAATCTCGTAAAAACCATCGCTGTTGCAAATACAAATCTTGTCTATCATGTATTTAGGAAAGCAAAAATGTCTGATGAAAAGAAAACGCTTTGGTTATGGTTGCCTTTCAAGGCTTTGTGGGACTTACTCACTTTTATTTTGAGCCTGACAGGGCGATTAGTCGCGGCTATTTTGGGGTTGGTGTTAATGATTGTCGGGATTGTTTTGACATTACTCGTTATTGCAGCACCAATAGGTATTCCAATGATTATCTTTGGTTTCTTACTCATGTTACGTAGTATCTTCTAGTGTCTTGGTTTTCTTTTTGTTTTTAGCCACTCAAGCACCTATTTTTTTGATTATCTATAAAAAGTAATTGTTATCTATTCTCCTGGAAAGAGGCTCTCACTATGAAATCTCAACGAACTTCGTTATTAATTTTGTTCTTGTCTTTGGTCATAGTTATGCTGGGGTTTGGTATTGCCATTCCCCTTTTACCATTCTACGTCATCCATTTTGGCGCTTCAGGGAGCGCTTTGGGGTTGATGATGGCGATTTATTCGCTGATGCAATTTATTTTTGCGCCATTTTGGGGGCGACTTTCGGATAGGGTGGGGCGCAAGCCGATTTTACTGTTTGGTATACTTGGGTATGCGATTTCTTTTTCCCATCTTGTCCTGTATGATCGATTCCCTGCATCGTCCCGCTCAGTTTATCCCCAAATACCTTTTGGTGTACCCCAGTTTGTGACGGAACTGTTACCGCCACGTTTTCTGTCCCTGCTAATGGCTGAGGGCTGACAGCAGACGATTCATCCGCCCGCGCCTCCGTGCGAGCGGTCGTAGAAGATGTGCCCAAGACAAAATATTCATCGTCCTCAAAATCTTCTGGTGTCATATCATTCATGGTCTCCCAATGTACGAAGCTTGGACCAAATTGAACTTCAGCTACGTTGCCTTTAACACGAATGACGATGAGAATATCCCCGGGTATGGCAGTGCGAACATTGTCCTTACCATAAACTAAAAGATCTCCCCGCTTCAGCTCGCGCGGATGTTGTACTCGTCTGAGCGTCTTATCTCTCAAGCGTTCTTCTGCAATTCGCAACAAGGCTTCTATCCACATCTCAAAAACCGAGGCTTCGATACCAGGATAATCTGCCGCCCAATTATCACCAAGTTTATCTCTGAGCTTGTTGTCAACCTTACGGGCACACTTGTTCAACTCATCCACGGTTGTAGCACTATCAAAAATATCTTCAACGCGCCTCTGCAACTTATCCGCAAACAGGCTCTCGGCATCCATGGCTACAACACCCTTATTAGCCCTGTCCTCTCTTTCTATGGATGAGGCGCCGACCTGCGGGTCCATTGGTTGTTCGGATTGATCGAGGATTCTTCTTGCCTGACGATCAAGCTTCTCAGCGAAATTGGGGAAACCTGCATCTTCCGCCTGATCTGCCATTATATCTAAAAGCCCTACTTTCTCTTTAGGGGTTAGCCTTTCATCTGCAATAATCTCACGGGCACGCCGCACCTGATCCAAAATATGAAACTCCTTCTCAGAACTATTTTGGACCGCCTTGGGAGCCTTTTTTGACACCGGCACCGAACGAGGCGTTTGCTGTTTTCTATTCCCCTGAGCGCGTGGGGCTGAAACTTTAGCAGGTGTGTCCTTGGGAGGCGTCGTGCTATCACCTTTACGCTGAGGCTGTTCCTCCTCGGGCTGCATTTGTTTTAAGGCATCACTCACTATATTTTTCTTTGTATCATGGACAATCCTGCGTGTTTCGGCACGCCGTTTAGGAAATACAAGTACCTGCAATCCATCTTTCGGTTGTTGATGTGCTTTCAATGCCTTCGAAATTTTGTCATCTCCAAACGCCTCTGTTTCATCCGCTGGCGTTTCGGGATTGGCAGTTTGAGACTGCAATCGCGGGGGCACCTCTTCGACAGGCAACGTCGCGACGGCTCCGACCAAATCTTGCTTTTGCACAACAGGTCGATTCATCGCCAATGTTCCAGGAATCGTTTGGCCTGACGCTACAAGTTCTTCAGCGATTTGTTCCCGAACAGCAGCTGCAATCTCCTCTTCCCGATAAGGTAAACCAGTGTTTTTAATTTCTGCCCTCATCGCAGCATCTCGAGTCGCATCCGGCACGGCACCCATTTCAGGTCCGGCCAACCTGGCCATTTCAAAAACTTTATCCGCCAATTGCCGGACTTCGACCCGTTTCATAAGTTCCGGCGAAACCCTGTTGCCCGCAATACGATCGAGCGTTCCGACATAGCGCACTAATTGATCTACAGGCAATTGCACGGCCGTAGTGGATGATAAGAGCGGCGCTTTTTGTGGGGAAAGAAGAAATTCGGAACAGGTGGGATTTCGCGGTATCAGATCAACAACCGCGCTAAAGGTACCGAGAACGGACACCTTCGATTGCCCGCTCTGCTCCAGGAGTGCAGATAAATTTTTCGGCGTCAATGCGTTCCGCTCAATCAGCCCCCGTAACCCCTGACTGAAAGTTCTAAATTGAACCTGAAATTTATCCCAGAGCGCCTTCACAGTGTCTTCGCGGTAATTCTCAAGCGCCGTGTCGAGGGCCTTCAGGATTTTCTCGCGGGTCTTCGGCGTATTATCAAGCTTGCCGAATTTATCGAAATAGAGTTTGACGAGAAAGTCAATGTAGCGAGTGTAATCCGATGCCGCCGTGATACGCCCTTCCTTGGCTAGGCGGCGGAGGACTTCGTCACGCCAATATTTGAGGATTCTTTTGAATTCGGGCTGGTCCAGCGAATTGACGAGCTTCAAGGATGCATGCCGCATGAGGGCATCGTAGAGGGTCGTCCGGTAATAAGGCTTGTAGGATAAACGGCCCTGCATGATCTCGTGATAAATCTCCTCTCCGTAAAGAGAATGGATCCTGGGTGTAATGACGGCATACGAGTATCCGCTCTCTCGGAGGCTCTCCTCAAAACCTTGGGTATGAAAACCGCCGGCCACGACAATGGCGGCATTGGTCTTCTCCTTTTCGAGAAGCTCGTTCAGATTCCGATGAAATGCCCGGTCGCGCTCCAACGCGGTCTCGTAATATGCGAGTGCCGGATCGAGGGACTTTCGCATTTCGCCAAGCATCGACAGATAGTCGTCTGGAGCCTTCTGATACTGGGCGAGTTCATCGCGCACCAGCTCAAGCGAGGCTAGGCCCTTCAGGAGCCGTATTTTTTCGTATTGCGCTGCCAGTTGCCGCTCGCGGTCTGTTCGAATCAGGCGGCGCTGGATCTCGCCGGTCAAGGAAGCCAGTTCCTCGAAGACCTTAGTCCCTTTAATCGTAGTGAGGGTCTCGACGTAGCCCAGGCAATCTTTCATTTCGGGTGTTAGTTTCGGCTTCAAGCCGACGGATTGCGCGCACTCGATAATCAACTTGAGAAATCCGCCTTCGTCGAGCTGGCCGGCCCGGTAGGCCTGGTGATATTCGTTGAATTTCATGAGTTGCTTCCGTTTGAGCCTTCTCGAATACTTTTTCGCGAATGCCTCAGCCATCCGCCGGATCGAGGCATCCAAATCCGATCTCTTACTTGATTCGTCCTTCGACAGGGAGCTAAAAAGGACAGCTAAATGAGGGTACCGCGTGCGAATTTCGTCATCGGATTGCTGGGCTGAAAGCCCGGGTTGGCGCATGAGAAATTTTAAATATTCAACCAGGTGGATCCGTTCCTCGTCAAAGGCCTCACCTTGTTCGTGGAATTCATTGAGTTCCTTGGAATACACTTTCCGCCGCTGCTCATCGAGCCGGCCCTTCACTTTTTCCAGATAATCAGATATCTTGTCCTTCTCCCGATAAGCCCAGAGATAGGCCAAGAAATTTTTCTCATACAAATCCCAGTTCTCGATCCCGTAATAATCGGCTTCTTTTGCATTAAAGATCGCGGCCATGCCCGCGCCGGTGATTTCCCCGCGATCCAGATAACGGTTCAAGACCCTCCTTTTTACAAATTCGTTGGGGAATGCACGGAAGAGTGTCGGATCCAGTTTCCCCCGCCCGCCCTCCAGGGCTACGAGGCTGATCCCGTATTGAATTTGCAGATGATTGATCAAGGCCTTGATGTTTGTCTGAGCATCCACGATCGAATGGGCATCCTGGATGTACACGATAAAAGGTCTGTTTTCACCGGCACGGTAATCAGTTTGGATGCTTCCGAGTTCGAACGGCACATTAATTTTCAAGGGGATCTGAATCAGTTTGGAGCCGATCGAAACAGGATGGATGAATGTGCCGGGCTGAGCCCAAAGAACGGTTGTCGTGAGAAAAATAACGGCGGTAATCGCAGAGATTAAACGGATAAGCTTGGGCGGCCACATGCCGAGGATATCGCTTTCCAAATAGCGCCAGTGTTTTCCGACTTTTGTTCCGGGAACCTTGCCTTGTTTGGTAAGTACATAAAGAGATGGAACAGGAATTTTGAGATAGTCACTCAGTTCCTGAATCGTCAAAACCCTGTCTCCGCGATGACCGTTGTTTTCCATAAATTTGACCGGTTGTTCTTGGTTATCACAAATTTCTAGCAAAAAAAAATTCTGCCTGGCTACTTCGCATTTTCCTGATGTCCTCTAAACTCAAACCGATTAGAGCAACCGAGAAAGTATTACTTACTAAATATATATCAAAAGCTTCCCATAAGTTATTACTACATTCAAGGCTTATTGTTAAAGCTGAATGTGCTAACTTTAAAAAGAGTGTCTGTCCCTCATCATTTTATATTTTGATCAGTTATGCCATAGAAAAGTTATTTTTGTTGGTTATAATTAAAATGAGTGGGCTAGGTAGCAAAGGAGTTTACGTTCCTCCAGGGTTCGCGTATGGCGGCTCAAGGAACGATTATTTTTGGGGAAATGATCCCCCCTAACGACGAGCATCCGAGTTACGATGAAGGATCGAACGATTTTCGGGTTGGTATGTGCGGGCGGGGGCGCACACGGGGCTTATCAAGTCGGCGTCCTAAAATACATTCACGAGTATTTCTCCGTCAATGAGGCAAGTCCTTTCCAAGTTTTCACCGGGACATCCTGCGGGGCTTTAAACACCTCCTTCTACGCGACTCAATCTCATAATGCCCACGCCAGCCGGCTCTGGCTCGAAGAATTGTGGATGGAATTTCATGTCCCTGCCTACCATGGAAATATGTTCAAGATCGCACTCCAAACCCTGTACTCGGAGTGGCGCAAACCACCCGAGGACCGCCGAACAATGTGGTCGATCCTGGATCCAACGCCTATGATGGATATTATCAAAAAAGGATTTCTGAGGGAACATTTGGAACACGCTTTAAGCGTAGAAACCACCTTGGGAATAGCCATATCGGCCACGGAACTGGTATCCGGACAATCCGTATGGTTTCTCGAGGGACGGACTGCCAAACCGTGGAATCTTTTTCATTCTACAGCTATTGTCGACCGGATCGGAGTTCCCCATATTGCAGCAAGCTGTAGCGTGCCGATTTTCTTGCCGCCCGTCAAGGTCGGTGCCCGTTACTATTTGGACGGATCTATCAGCTTAGAGCGCCCCTTTAGCGCTGCCATCAGCATGGGGGCCACACGGATCTTGAGCATCTCGACGCAAAAACAACAGCCGCTCGACTTACCCATCTACGAAGCTCATTTCAAACCCCGCCTGAAAACCGTCATTCGCATGCTGCTTAACCGTCTGTCCTATGATACCGCAAGCGATGAGGCCATCCAAATTCAGACCCTCAACCGATTTTATCAGGCCTTAGCCCACAAGAATGACAGTTCGGATCCGGATGTTCCTCCGGTCGCACTCTTTCATGAAGATGCGCTACCGAACCATTACCGGCCCGTTGAAATTTATCTTTTTCAGCCCTCCAAGCGGATCGGATACACTTCCGTAATTTCGGAAAACGGGCGCACTCCGTCGGTACGCTCCAAGGCCACACGGTTCATGTTTCATGAAAAATTCATCCGGGAACTGATCAATCTCGGCTATCAGGATGCGAGTTCCAAACATGAAGAATTGGAGGCATTTTTCAACCCGGAACCTTCTCGAAAATGGTGGGCCTTTTTCAAGAAATCCGAACAGAGAAAAAATGGAGCATGAAAAAGCAACCCCGGGCAGATTCGAACTGCCGACCACCTGCTTAGAAGGCAGGTGTTCTATCCCTCGCCATAAGGCTTGACGAGTCGGTCGAGTAAAAAAATTGTGTCGAGCCTAAAAAAAGCGCGCCCGACTGGAATCGAACCAGCGACAACCTGCTTAGAAGGCAGGTGCTCTATCCAACTGAGCTACGGGCGCACTATCAAGTCCGCCTTGGTTTCTGGCGGAAACTGAGCTACGGGGTCATGAAGTTTCACAACCCGCAGCGAAGTACCGCCAGTTCCCCCGCCAAAATGCATGGTGGATCCGCCACGGTGGAGGACGGAAACTGCATGCCCGCCCAGTCCAATAACGGGAGCTACGGGCTCAGGAAATCTGAAGTTAACGTGAGATATACTTCCAAGCCCTTGTAATGTCAAGGAGAAAGGAAATTGTAACGCGCGCAAAAGGTCAAAAGTTTCCTTGCATATCTTCCCACGTTACCGTTCAGGTACCCTCTGATTAAATTCCTTCAGAATTTCTGAAAGATGGCGATTTAAGAATGTCCGATGCCATCTTTTACTGATCAACAACTTGAGTCCTTATCCAAACCGGAACTTATTGCTATCATCCGGTCCCAGGAACGCTGTATTGCTGAGCTTGAAGCAAAAGTCACAGAGCTTCAAGAGCACGTTGCACAGCT
>JAMWDC010000099.1 GCA_023819025.1 Candidatus Omnitrophota bacterium
TAGGACTCCCTGCTGAAAAATTTGTCTGCGAGCAGTATCAAGACGTTCTGAGGCTGGATGAATCCCTGATCGATCTCGTGGCGGACCGGAAACTGCCTTTTCGGGGTGCTCAGGCACTTTTGAAATTTCAGAGTGGAGATCAGCGGGAATTTGCACATTCCGTAGCTTCCCGTTTAACGTTGACCAGCAATCAACTGCTTCAAGTCGCCGAATGGCTTCTTGACCTTTTGAAATCCACACGCCAAGATCTCCGCACGTTTTTGGTAAAAAACCAGCTTTTGAGCATTCTGGATGATCCGCAAGGGGACGGCCGGCAAAGGGCGGATCGGTTTCTCAGCGCGGTCTATGCGTTGCGTTTTCCAAGATTATGGGGTTATAAACAAAAATTCAAAGCTAGTTCTCAGGAGGTTCTCAAAAATATCGAGGGGCTAAAATTGGAAGCTCCGGAACCCTTCGAACAGGAAGGGTTTGTGTTACAGGCTCAGATAAGGAGACGCGACGATTTGGATCGGATCCTGGAGATGCTGGCGAGAAAAAAACGTTCACTTAACTCCTTATTTGACATCATGTTATGATTCCTATAGAATTCATAGATTATGATCTGTCAAATGATAAAGCGGTTCGTGGGATTGGCGCCTGTTCTCATATTCGTGTTCTTCGGTATTCCTTCTTTGTGGGGAGAGAATGTACGTGTGACCTCCAGCCTTGATAAACGATCCGTCCACATCAACGAAGAAATTAATCTGACGATCCGTATTCTTGGCGCGAAGGGAAATATCCAGGCTCCGCGTGTTCCCGTTATGAAGGGGTTCGATACTTTTTATACAGGGCGTTCTTCTCATATTTCCTTTGTCAATAATGTTTCAACGTCAAGCTTGGAATTCAGCTATGTCTTGGTTCCAAAAGTGGCGGGACGGTTTACCCTGGACCGCATTGAGGTCTTTGCCGACGGACAGGTTTTTCGAACCGATCCAGTTGAAATCGAAGTTCTGGCGGACAAGGGACAGATGACACGAACCGCTCCGCAGCCCGTTTATCAGCCGCCGCCTGTGTTGTCACCTTCGGTGCCGCCGGTGCAGCAACCCCTATCGGATTTCGGAGCCACGGATTCGAATATTTTTGTCAAAGCCTGGGTGGACAAAGATACGGTTTATACGGGTGAGCAAATCCTTCTGACCTATTCTCTCTATACCCGATACGATACACGCTATGAAGGTTTTGAACAGGAGCCCCAAGTAAGCGGGTTCTGGATTGAGGAATTTCCCATGGACCGAGATATTGTGCGGGAAACGGTAAAGGTGAATGATAAACGTTATGTCAAGGCCGATATCAAGAAGGTTGCCCTTTTCCCGACAACCGCGGCCGAATATACCATCCAACCCGGGAGCATTAAGGTTTCGATCCGCGAAGAACCCCAGAGTTCCAGCATTTTTGATGAATTTTTCAACGACAGCTTTTTCAGTGGGAGCAGTTTCTTTGCCAGGCGTCAGGATAAATTATTGAATCCGCCCCCCATCAAAATAACGGTCAAACCCTTACCGGAGGCTGGGAAGCCGGCTAGCTTCGAAGGGGCCGTCGGGAATTTCCGGATGAAGGCAACCATTGACAAGACGTTGGTAAAGCAGAACGAGCCTGTGACCATGAAATTGGTGCTCGAAGGCGAAGGCAATATTGAAACCTTAAATCGGCCGCAGTTTAAGGAAACACCAGTCTTCAAGGTTTATGATGCCGATACCTCGTCGCAGCTTTTTAAGACCGGCAGTGTGATTGGAGGGACCAAGACCTTTGAGATTGTTTTCATCCCGACCCAGTCGGGGGATTTGGTAATTCCAAGTCTCGAATACAGTTTTTTTGATCCGGCATCGGGGAGTTATAAAACGATTCGCTCTCAGGAGTTTAAAATTCATGTGGAGCCTTCGGCCAAACCCTTTGAACTGCCTCGGGATCTCAGCCGGCAGGATATCTTCAAGAAAAATATTGAGGTGGAAAGTCGGGATATTCGATACATTGAAGAAAAGTTACCCTCAGGGAAATGGGCAGTGACGGATCGGTGGATTCTAGTGGGGCTCGCAGGAGGAAATATTCTCCTCACCTTTTTTGTGCTCTGGAAGCTTTGGCAGGAACGTACCGAGAAGATTTATTCCAAGGATGAGGCCCTCAGGCGCAGGCGGTTGGCGAAATCCCAAGCCGAATCTCAGATCCGGCACCTAAAAAGACTCGGCCGTTTTCGAGATCCCAAGAACGTGATGGAATATTTCGAATGGATCGATAAAATCTTAACGCGTTATCTTTCGGACAAATTTAATCTTTCCGCATACGGGATTACGCGTGCTGAATTAGAAGATCACCTTATTCAGAGGCTGGGATCTGAGGATCCTTTGTACCAAAGGATCTTGGAACTTTACAGGCTTTGTGACGAATCTCGTTTTGGAAAGGGGACGATCTCGAATGACCAAAAGTCCCAGGCATTAAAAGTGTTGGTCGAAACGATCAGCCGGGTGGAGAAACTACGCCGTGAGTCTTAAAAAGTTAAACGTTGGGAAAGTTGGAGGAGGAATCGTCTTGTGCTTGTTGGTGATGACCGCTGCGTGCCGGGCTTGGACACGCGACGATCTATCCCAATTTAAAAAGGCGAATCAGGCCTTTCGTGAGGGGAGATACGAAGATGCCGCTGCAATTTACACGGACCTCACCGAGAAATATCCGGATACGGCTACCTTTTATTATAATCTCGGCAATAGTCTTTACCGTATGGGTGTCTTGGGGAGGGCGCTTCTAAACTTTGAGAGGGCACGATTTTTTGAGCCACGCAACGGAGATATCCGTTATAACTTGAATTACGTACGTGGGTTTCTGGAATATCAGATCGAGGATAAGCGGAACTGGTATTTGAAATTTGCGGAAATCGTTCTGGAACAGTTTACGGAGAAAGAAGCGGTTTTTCTTCTATTGAGTGCCTATTTTATTTTCATGGCCAGTTGGCTGGTTGTATTAATTTTCAGGCACGGTGCCCCATGGGGATGGAAACGAAAAACCCTGTTTGCCTTATTCATGATTGTCGTCATTGTCAATGTCGCGAAACATATCGAGACACGTGTGATTCGGGATGCCGTTGTCCTCGACAAACGAGTGGAGGTTCGTTACGGTCCTTCGGTAAGCGATCAGGTTGCCTTTCGTTTGGGCGAAGGACTTCGTGTTTATGTCCTGGATTCACGCGAAGATTGGAGCCGAATCCTTCTTGTGAACGGAGAAAGCGGCTGGGTGAAAAATAGTCAAATTGCCAAAATCCACCCTTAAACAAACAGGATAAAAATTTTTTAAATTCAAAGGTCTAAAATTGCGGGTGGGCAAGAGGGAGTGACATCAATTTTGCGAAGGGATGAAAAGCTTGAAAATACAATCGTTGCCTGATAAGTCAGGTTATTTCGGAATTTTCGGCGGCCGGTATGTCCCCGAGACCTTAATGAAGGCCTTAGAGGACCTGACCCGTGCTTATTACGCCTTCAAACGAGACAAACAATTTCAGGGCGAACTGAATGATTATCTTGAAAGTTACGCGGGGCGCCCGACCCCGGTTTACGAGGCAAAAAATTTGACGGCCCATTTTGGGAAAGCCGCTGTTTATCTGAAGCGTGAAGATCTTTGCCATACCGGGGCTCACAAGATCAATAATACACTGGGGCAGGGACTCCTGGCCAAGAGGCTCGGTAAAAAACGGATTGTCGCGGAAACCGGGGCCGGCCAACATGGTGTAGCGGCGGCAACCGCGGCGTGTGTTTTCGGATTGGAATGCGTGGTCTATATGGGTGATTTGGACATCCGGCGTCAGGCCTTGAACGTTTACAAGATGAAACTGCTCGGTGCCGAGGTCCGGCCTGTTCATTCCGGTTCGAAGACGCTCAAGGATGCTACCAATGAAGCCATCCGCGATTGGGTCTCGAACGTGGAGACGACCCATTATCTTTTGGGATCCGTGGTCGGGCCGCACCCCTATCCCGAGATGGTCCGGGATTTTCAATCCGTGATCGGAAAAGAAACACGCCGGTTTTTCTTGATGCATAAAACGCGGCTGCCCGATTATTTAATCGCCTGCGTGGGCGGCGGGAGTAACGCCATGGGATTTTTTTACCCTTTTCTACGTGATCGAGACGTACGTTTGTATGGGATCGAAGCTGCAGGCAGGGGGTTAGGATCTGGTCTGCATGCCGCTTCTTTGACCTGTGGGACTCACGGCGTTTTGCATGGGATGAAAAGTTATTTATTGCAGGATGGTGACGGACAGGTCCGGCTGGCTCATTCGATTTCTGCCGGACTCGATTACCCGTCCGTGGGTCCGGAACACGCCTACCTCAAAGAGTCTGGACGTGTTAAATATAAAACGGCCACGGATCGCGAGGCCCTTGAGGGTTTTCAATTGCTGACTCGTCACGAAGGCATTATGCCTGCGTTAGAACCTGCTCATGCCATCGGGTACCTCAAGCACCTTTTGCCCCGGACTAAAAGGGACGAAATCTGCGTTGTCTGTCTTTCAGGCCGTGGCGATAAGGATATCGATACCGTCAAAAGGACTATTTCATGAAAAATCGGCTCTTGACCAGCATTCGGAAGGCTCAACATAAGGAGTCCAAATTATTCTGCGCCTATTTAACGCTGGGCTATCCGAATATGGATACGACCCAGCGGCTGATCCACGCCTTTCAAGCTGAAGGGGTGGATATGATCGAATTAGGTTTTCCGTTTTCGGACCCCTTGGCAGATGGTCCGACTATTCAGCATGCTTCGGAATTAGCTTTAAAGCGTGGGGTGCGTCTTAAAGATGCCTTTTCCATGGCAAGGAGGATCCGGCAAGCCGGCAATGAAATTCCGCTCATCTTCTTCGGTTATTTTAATCCGATATTTCATTATGGTTGCAGGCGTTTTGCCCAAGAGGCGAAGCGTGCCGGATTTGATGCCTTGATCGTTCCCGATCTTCCGCCAGACAGCGAAAGAACATTTCGGAAAGATTGTCGGCATGTCGGGCTTTTGCAAATTTTTCTAATCGCACCCACGACGTCCAACAAACGGGCCGGGATGATTGCCAACGCCTCATCCGGTTTCATCTATTATGTGTCGGTAAGAGGGGTGACGGGTGTCAGACATTCGTTACCTCGGGATATTGGCAGGCATTTGAGGGAAATTAAAAAGAGGATCCGGCAGCCTATTCTGATCGGTTTCGGCGTATCCACTCCTGAGCAGGCAAAGGCCCTTTCCAGGTTCAGCAGTGGCGTGATTGTAGGGAGTGCTCTTATCGACCAAATTAGGCTTTCACACGGTAAAATATCACGGGTGATCGGATTGGTGCGGCGAATGGTCCGAGCCCTGAAAAAGAAAAATCCGCCGTATCCGTGTTGACATGAATGTCTGGCTCGGCCTTGATCTCGGTACGAAACGGGTGGGCGTAGCCATTGCGGATGAGCAGATGCGGATTGCAACGCCGCTTAAGACGATTGCCATTCGTGGCCGCGAGCATCTCGTCGAAGAATTGAATCATATCCTTGCGCAGTATCAAGTGACGGAGATTGTTGTTGGCCTGCCGAAGACGCTGACCGGAGACGTCGGTCCGGCGGCCCGGAAAGTTATGGCAGAAGTTCACTGGTTGCAAGGACGTCTCCAACCGCCTTTGGTTTTGTGGGATGAACGCCTGAGTTCCCAAGAGGTGGAACGCGTTCTTTTGGATGCGGACCTGAGCCGCAGGCGCCGAAAGGGAATTCGGGATCAGTTAGCCGCCCAGCGCATCCTTCAGAATTACCTGGATTATCGACAATCGGCTGGGGAAAACAGTTCCGAAATGCCATGAGGTCGTGAGGAGTTGCAAATACCCGAGGGACCGATTGGCGGGGAAGGGAAAATATTGTGATGTATGCACAGAGTGTTTTGCCGAACGGTCTGAAGGTTATCACGATTCGAATGCCTGACCGCGCCTCGGTCTCTTGTGCTGTCTGGGTGCGTGCCGGTGCGCGTTTTGAATCCCAAAAAATTTCTGGGATTTTTCATTTCTTGGAACATATGCTGTTCAAAGGTACGAAAAAGAGAAATGCCCGTCAAATTAAAGAGGAAGTCGAAGGGGTGGGCGGCATCTTGAATGCCTTTACTTCAGAAGAGTGCACGTGTTATTTTGCCAAAATCCTGAAAGCGTATCTCCCGAATGCGTTGGATGTCCTTGCCGACATGGTGAACCACGCGGCCCTTCCGATGGAAGAATTTAAAAAGGAAAAAACAGTCATTTTGGAAGAAATCAAAATGTACCGCGATCTGCCGAACCATCATGTCCATGATCTGATGGGGGAGCTTCTATGGCCCGATCAGCCGCTCGGCCGACCAATTGCCGGAACGATCGAGAGTGTTTCAAAGTTGAGCCGCAAAGAGATGATGCGTTACAAACAGAAGTATTATCATCCTCAAGATATGGTGGTGTCTGTTGCAGGTCCAGTTCATCACAATAGCATTGTGGACCAATGCCGGCATTTATTTCCGGTTGTAGACAAACGGCCGAAATCCTTGTTCGAAAAATCGAATTCCAGGCAGCGAAGTCCGAGAACCCTTTTTGTGGAAAAACCTACCGAGCAAACACATTTTGTGATCGGCATGCACGGTCTGTCCCGGTTGCATCCCGACCGTTACAAATTGGGGCTCCTTAATGTCATTTTGGGGGCCAATATGTCCAGCCGACTCTTTGAGGAAATCCGCGAAAAAAGAGGTTTGGCTTACGATGTAAAATCGAATGTCAATTTTTTTGAAGACACCGGATCGTTCATCATCTCGGCGGGCGTCGAGGTAAAAAGGGTCCGTACGGCGATTCGGTTAATTTTAAAAGAACTGGCCAAATTCAGGAAACATTTCGTGCGACCGGGCGAACTGCGGCGCGCGAAGGATTATTTCATGAGCCAGCTGGCCATGACCATGGAGGATACCCTCGATCATTTGCTTTGGACATGCGAACGTTCTGTTTATCGGGAGGAACTCCCGGACCGTGATAAAATCCGGGAGTCCGTAGAAGCCGTTACCGTTTCTGATATTCAATCGGTGGCAAAGAATTTGTTTAAAACAGCGAATTTAAATCTGAGTCTGATCGGACCCATTCCTTCCAAAATTCAAAATAGAATCAAAGGAGATTTCGAAATTGAAGGAACATAGTCCAGGCAGGCGGGTTCTTATTGCGCCAAGTATTCTTTCCGCGGATTTTAGCCGCTTGGCATCCGAGATCGCGGAGGTCGAAAGAGCAGGATGCG
>JAMWDC010000100.1 GCA_023819025.1 Candidatus Omnitrophota bacterium
ATTTATCCATGACATTCTCATAGTAGGCACCTTCCGTGGATTCATAAATATAAATGCGCGTTTTCCTGGCCCGGAAGGCCTTACGCCATGCCGGAAAGTCCTCCGAACTGACGGAGACAGGATCCTCCTTCAGCAAAATATCAGGCAGCAAATGTCCGTTCAATGTCGCGAGCCTTATCCACGTAGCGAGGAACCCCATCGGAGTGGGTTTCTGGAAGGATTTGTCGGAGAATCCGCTTCCGTCCTTCGAGAAGAGGGGTTTACTCCTCAGTCCGGCGATCTCATGATGAAGTTCTTCGGGGTCCTTCGTTTTTAAAAAACCGGGCCCTTTAAGAAAATCTTCCGCGGCCTTTAAGTACAGCCGGGCAAAATCGTAATCAAACAAAAAAATGGCCCGCAGGACATCTTTCAACATGCGCCCGAAAAACTCAATCCGGTCGCGATAGATCGACTGGACAATCAACATATTTCGCGTCCGGTAATAAGCCTGACGGCTGATCAGGATCTCATGGCGCATATACATCTCATGCCAGACAGCCAGGGAGGGAAACGGCACGATCTTTCCACCACATCTCGCTTTAATCCGCATACCGTACTCCCGGTCATCGCAGCCGATAAAGAAAGGCATGGGTAATCCGATTTTTTCCAGGATGACTCGAGGAAACCCGAAAAACCAAAATCCTCCGCAGTTAACCTTCTCTTCCACGAGCAGGTAATTAAGGTCCTCGGCGGTCTTCAAATAAAGGTCGTGTTTCAGACCGAGAAATTTTTGATTGACCCCTTGGATCTGCCACTGACCGCCGGCCTCGGTTAACTGATTTTTATGCCCGAGATAAAACATGCTCCCGGCCAAGGCCAGATCCTCCTTGGCATACTCATAAATTGCAAACAATCTAAAGATCGACTCGCTGTCTAATTGAATGTCATCATCCAGCAAAAGAAAATGAGTTGCGTGGCTGTCCCGGCACCCCTCCATGAGCCCTCTGGCAAATCCACCCGAACCGCCGCAATTTCGATTGGGAACAATCTGGACCCTCGAATCCTTAAACGCTTGATCATCCAAAGTCCTTCCGTTGTCGATAAGCCACAGGGTCCAGTCTTTACCTTTGAGATCGTTATCGTTCAGGAGGACATCGACAATTGCTTTAACTTCGGCTTCCCGCTGGAACGTACAAATAATGACCCCCAAGTGGACGTCCCGTTCCCTTTCCTGATCGGTGGCAAGAACGCCTCCTCCAAACCAACCTCGTTCACTCTGACACGTCATTTTCAAAAAGATCCTGCCTGAGTGTTGACCGGTTTCAAGTTCTGGCAGTATTACTTTCACCGGACAGAATCTCTGGCAATCCCTAGCCTCGAAAACGCAGAGAAACTGACTAGGTGCTTCATACCGCTCACGGTAAACTTGGATCAGAAAATCGCCTTCCAGATTGAGAACATAATAGACCGCCCGAAGCCCGGTATGATTGACGTAATACTGCTCATAAAATGAATTGAAGTAAGTATCGAGAGATACCGCACCCCCTCGACCGAGGAAAACTTCCCCGGATCCGACATGGACCGATGAACCGATGGGACCGAAGGTTCTTACGTATAAGTCTTGAATTTCCTCGTCCTGAGGAAATCGTATCCGTTGAATCACATTCATCGGAGAATCCTTACCATAGAGCGCTTAAAATCCGGCACTTACCGTGCACGGGCCATCAAATTGCGTTCTCAACAGGGCCGTTACCTAAACCAATGCGAGAGATCTGTTTGAATCAGGTCCTGAAGTCTCAAAATGTCGTCATAAAAGAACCGTATCAGACGTTTCTTCGTTTCCGGAGGAAGGGGTGGAGGTTGAGCCATATTGATTCTGCGGTAACAGCGTTTGATGAATTGCCGAGTTTGGTCCGAAACGCGGATACGTCCCAGCGATTCTTTAAAATAATGGCTCAGGACAAACCGATGCAACGGAACAATCCGGGGGACAAGTTTATGGTTATACTTTTTTCTCAGATTCTGGGGGCAAAAAGTGTCGTCGACCTCTAGAAATCGGAAAATATTCTTCAACACATGACGCGGTTGGACGGCAAAGTCTTCCGCGAAAACAATGAAAACCTGTTTGCGCCCGAAGGTGTCGAGATATGCCTTTACCTGATCGTAGTAATACCCCGCCTTCAAGTATTGGAAACCCCACCACCACCCTTTCCTTTCCCTTTCATCCCCTTTTAATAGGGCCTGTTCGAACGAAAGGGGTTCCACGCAATGACTGCGGTGATGATTATAATTGGAATAAGCACGGTCCACCGGGTTCCTTAAGGAAATAAGGATCTTCACGTTGCGTCCGAGGATATCAAGGATGCGTTGAATTGTTGGCTTGTAAAAATACAAATAAGCCACGGTAGCTTCTCCCACGACCTTCTCTTCGGTGCGATTCTGAAAGAGCTTCAGGTAATCTTCCAAAGTCGTTACGGCATCGCGGGCATAAATGCTGCCGACACTTGAGCATGAGGTCGGCGTAATCCCGCTCAGAAAAAACAATTCTTTGCGGGGTGACATGTAAATTTCGGGATGGGCTTTCAGATGATACCAAATGGACGTGGTCATGGCCTTGGCTGCACCGACGATAAGGAAATTGGGCATGTTTCTGACCGCCTTGTCTGGGGGCCGTAACAGTTCTGCTTGAAGTTCTACCACTCGTTCTCCTTGACCGAATAAATTTATTTCTTCCACCCCAAGCGAGTTGCCGCGAACAGAGAACCTTCCGCGTAGCATTTTTCATCCCCGGAAACCTTCAGGCAACTGCCGGCCAAAAAGCCGTCCCGAATCGAATCAGCGATCCCTTGGAAAGTCCAGCGTCCGTAACGACCGGCGCAATCAATATCATATCTTTCTAGTAAACGAATGGCCTTTCCACGCCAACAGGAACCAGGGTAGGACCAAGTATATGCTGTATCAATCCAGGTCGGATCCAAAACTTCGACTTCTCCAATAAAACCCCAGGACTGTAATTCTTGAATTACGCTTTGAGAATACGCCAAGATCTCTTCCGTATTCGGTTTCACGGCCATGGCATAGGCGCGCTCGACATAAAGACTGACGTGGGAGCCCGAATCTTGCAACGATTTCGGTAAAAAGGATTTGTCGACGTTACTGTAAAAACCTACGCGGTGGAATCCCGACTGAGAATCCGGAACATATAGCCAATGATCCTCGGGGCATGCCGGTCCTCTCAGAGCGCCGATGTTGAGTACCAGAACCGACGTGTAAGGATCGGCCTCTTCATCCATGGTAAGCCCGGCCAAGGCAACGGTTCTGTTCAATGGTAAAGTACAAAGAATTTTGTTATAGGGGGCACTGTCACCGCTTGAAAAGTGGACCTCCCGCCGCACAACATCAATGGATGAGACTTCGAACCCCAGCCTTAAATCGCACAAATCCGCCATCCGTTCCACCAGGGTATCCAAACCACATTCGGGATAAACATAACTTATGTTGTAACCTGCGGTTTCTGTTTCGCAACGAGCACCCCGTCTGACCGATTCCATGTGAACGGGCGATTTGTAGGCATCCTGCGGAGCAATCTTGTCATCAAGACCCGCAGTGTATAACGAATGAAACGGATAAAAGAACAGTTTACAAAGCGTCGGACCAAAAGTGACTTCTAACCATTCTCTCATCGTTCGATAGGTTTTCCGGGATTTCTCCATCTCACGCAGAGCGCGGCGGGCTAATCCAGAAGGAAGATAACGCAGATTATTTTGCAGAGGAAAAGGGACATACCGTTGATCTTTACTGAAATAAACCGAGGACCGACGTTTGTAACTTTTTACAGGAACGAACTGGCGGATCCATCGAAAGACAAAGGGGTCTTGCCCAAAGATCCAGTGACCGCCTCCTTTTTCAAACCGGTAAACCTCTCCATCCTCCGGACATTCCCTCAACCGGACGCTCCCACGATGACGAATGTAGTAAGATGAACAAATACCCCCTGCTTGCTCCAAGGCTTCCCAAACCGGCACCCCTGAAACACAGCCGGCTCCGAGGCCGGTCACGCCTCCGCCGATAATCATGCCGTTTGAATGGAGATCTTGGAATAAATCAGACATATCCTCATACGTGCTAAAAAAGAATCGGGATGGACTTTAAAAAACACGCGTATCTTATCATTAAAAAAAGCCGGCGTCAGAAAAAAAACGTAACCCCCGACCATGATCCGAAGTTACCGATAATTCTTCCGCCCAGGTGGACAAAACCGTAATTCTGGAAAACGACGATTCAGCGACTCATGAAATAGGTAATCCAAATGGGCGTTATTCTCGGGGGAAAAACCGATAATCCGTTTCCATACACCGCTTGATTCCATACAAAAGTAAACAAACACCTTTTTCCAGCTCTTCCGAATCTGCGTGTAAATTTTCTCGTACATTTGAACGCGTACGGGCCGGAAATAACGCATCTTACCGTCGAGCCCGCGTACGAGTTCACCGGAGGCCGTCCGGCTGTGAGGAAACCTTTTCTGGATGACTTTTTTGAGACTGGGCTGAAACCTCAGACTCCCCAAACTGATCCATAAAACTTCCGTTTCCGGGATTTCGTCTGTAAGCCGGCGGATGACCTGACTGTATTTTGTCTCCCAGCCGGGGACCTCGACCAGTGGATCGAAGTGAAAGCCGAGGCGATATCCTTTGGAAAGAATCGCTGAAGCAGCCCGGAGCCGATCTTCCAAGGCGCCGGTTTTGAATTCCTCATCGCGAATCACCTCGGGCGGATTGAGAGACCAGGAAACCACGATGTTTCGTTTTGAAATCACCGGCAGTTCCCGAATCAGGTCGGTCTTGGTCTTTAACTCAAGGATAAAATTCCTCGGGCTTGCAAACCGGATCAAATCCTGATTCCAACCGGTCAGAAAATCCAAAGCCAAACTGTCCGTCAGTTCCCCTGTACCGATCCTAAAAAGCCGTTTGGGTTCGCTCTCAAGGAGCCTGTCGATTTCCTGACACACATCCGCGGCATTGGTATAAAAGGTCAGGAACGGTTGATCCAGGTAACTCTGGAGCACGCAGTAGGTACAATCCAGCGGGCAATTGACCTGTGTATTGATGATCCAATAACGGCAGCACAAATAGCCTTCGCCCGTTGCCGGGCAAGGTTTCAGCAACGGCCCTTTGAAACGGGTCAGCCAAAGTGCCTTCTTGCCTTCCGCCAACGATACGGTTCGTGCCTTTTTAAGAAACGCGTCGCGATCTTCGATCCTGTCCACGGGAACTCGGCTGAACCGACCGAGGATTCTTTCGGTCATCTCATCTTTCTGGGCTTCGAGATCCAAATAAATCCTTTGGATCTTGACATTTCCCTTCTCCAACCCGACAGGGGAAGTTTTTGTCCTAACTTTGTCCGGATCAACTCTTTTCATGGAGCCCCGCGGGCATGCCCGCGGTACCTTTCCTGACGGCAGAATCCGCCGAAGCAATTTGCCCTCCTTCGCCAAGGCTTCGGAGGGCATCCGTTTCGCATTCCTCCCCGACCATGGTCGGGGTTCCCTGCGAAGGCGGATGGATCGGCAATGATTCGACCGGTGTCTGAAACACACAGCGTTGGAAAGTGTTCGACGAAGCGACAATTACTCTGGATAATGAAATCCTAGCGGGTGGGGCTTGGTCAATCTTGAGTTCTAAAGCCGTATCGGCCCCTGTCTGTTTACCTCCGATAGCTACAACCGTTTCACCGGGACATAGCATCTTCGCTTTCAGAACCCTTTCAACCATCATAAAACATACCTTTCCTCCAGTCCCGAATGTCCGATCCCAATATCGTTCCTCACGGCGAAGCGCGGAAATTTGGAAGATCTTTTCAAACCAACGTGCCATCGTGACCGTCGGAATCGCCGGAGACTTGTCCATGAGAACGACGCCGCCGGAACGTTCAACCTGTTGACGTATGCCGACATCAAAACTCATTTCGGCCGGTACGCGCCGTTTGTTGTGGGTCACCACAATCCAACGAATCGGTCGGTTATTCATGACATGAATCATCCAATTCGCCGTCCGACCTGTTGTGGAGGCCAGAATCAGAGGCAGCCCGTAACGGCAAGCCCATGCGTACGCTTGGCGCAATACTTCAAGAGTCGAATCAACGGTATTCATGAAAACAAACGATACCCCTTGACTGGTGCTTCATTATAACCTAAGGCATGGGCCGCCCTAAAGAAGAGAAAAGAAACGGATGATGATTAACGCAGATACTGTCAGGTATGTATCGCTTAATGAAGTTGTTTTAACCGTCATCCTGAGGTATTGTTCGCCAAAGGATCTCGCAAGATTTCCGCCAACAACCACAAAAGGACCTGCCCGGACTTATGAAACCGCTTCTACTCTAACAGCGCATTGGCTGCGTTCAGCTTTTCATAAAGCCGCGGAAGCCAGGATTCCCCCCAAAAAAGATAACAGCTGGTCTGAGAGTCCAGGATGAGTTCACGGGCACGTTCGACTTTCTCGCGCCTTTCGGGTGAAAGTTTACTGCCTTTCAATTTCCAATATTTCTGACTGGTATTAAAGAGTTCGCGAATGGCCCTTTTCTGAGCTTCTGAACCGTTCCACTGAGAAAAGTCGTACCCGCTTGTCGAAGCGACATTCCAAGCACCCGTACGGACTGTTGCCTCTTCTTGAGGAGGATGTTTCTTCAAAAAATCTGCAATTTTCGCAGGGCGGATCGGAATCGTGTGGTGCCGAATCATCTCCATCAGCGGCGAGAAGAAATGCCCGAAGAATCCCGATCCTTCATCCATCTGTCGGAACCAGCCTCCGTTTTCACCATCCGACCAAGTCGTAACCAGACGGGGCTTATCTGCGTTCGGATAATCTTTGATTTTATGACTGACCTCATTGATAAACCAGTGAGGGTCCAACCCGCTTTCCTGGGCATTCGAAAGATCCCGGTTTCGAGGGATGATAATAATTTCCGAATCTTGATATCGTGCCTTGTAAGGCTGGAAACAGTCGGGTTTAGGAACCGGCTTGACCGGACAGACGTGGACATGGTCGACTACGACATATTCATATCCGGCCTTTTTGATCGCCGGGATCATCTCCATGCAAAAGGCCATCTCTGAAGGCCAAAATCCCTTAGGTTCTCGTCCGAAAAGTTCTTTGACCACTTCCCGGCCCCGAACCAACTGGTCCTCCCAATCTTCTTTCGGTATTAAGGGAAAAATGGGATGGTAGTAACCCATCCCGATGATTTCGATATTTTTTGCTTCCCGGGAGCT
>JAMWDC010000101.1 GCA_023819025.1 Candidatus Omnitrophota bacterium
TACCCCCAACGAATTTACCGAACAGCGTACTAGATCGAGGGATGGTCATCGGTTGCGTGTTCGAAAGCGGCAAGGAATTTTGTTCGAAAGTATATCCGCAGGGCTCCGTGAGGCTGAAGGGCGTCGCTGAGGGCAACGAGATTGACAATAATTCTGGATGCGTTATAATAAGCTCTGTTATTTCATATAGTTACGTCAATTCGGGTTAAAAATACATGGACCACATGAAAAAGAGGGTTCCAGTTATCCTCTTTTTTGTCTTTTTTCTGGGTTCGTTGAAATTTTTCGCTTGGGGGACGACTTTTTTCGGAGAAGTTCCCACCGGTCTACTGGAGCTGAAGGATTATAAACATCCCGTCTACCTATTTGTGCCGCCGACCTATAAAGCGGGACGGGAATATCCTTTGCTCGTTACGGTTCCGGGGGAGGGGGAATCCCCAGAAGAACAAATCCAGTTTTGGCTCAGTGAGGCGAAACGGAAAAGTATCATCGTGATGGCTCCGAGCAATCTATGGCCGGAAGATCTGCCTTACAAGATGGATGAATGGATCCTTCGGATCAAAAAGGATTTGGCGGATCGTTATCGTATCTCACCTCAAAAAATTTACTTGGTTGGGAAAGACAGCGGGGCCCATTATGCGTCTTATCTCGGGGTCAATTATCCCGACGAATTTACCGCGGTGGCAACCCTGGGAGGTTCTTGGATCGGAAAGTTTGAAAAACTAATGCGGCTCCAAAAGACCCCACGCAAACAATTACCGTTTTTTGTCGCACTCCGTAAGGACCAAGGGCATTTACTCGAAGCTACTAAACAACGGGCTTACCAGTTTGAAAAAAAGGGTTATCCTGTTTATTTTACCCAACTGGGGGAGGACGAGGATTTTTCTACAAGAAAGTTTAAACTCGATCTGTTGGCTTGGCTTGAGGAAAATAGCGGGGTTTGGCACGAAGTGGTGGAAAAAAGCAAAAAAACGTTCAAGCAAAAATTGTTCATTGCCTTAGAAGAATTGATCCATTTATGAAATTGACCGGCGCACAAATTATGATCAAGTGTTTGGAAAATGAGGGGGTGGAGTATCTCTTCGGCATTCCCGGAGGGGTAATCTTGCCGACCTTCGACGCCCTTTATGATTCCAAAAAGCTAAAATTCATTTTGGTCCGCCATGAACAGGGAGGGACCCATATGGCAGATGGCTACGCGCGAGCTACAGGCCGGCCGGGGGTCTGCATGGTGACCTCGGGTCCGGGTGCGACCAATACCGTCACTGGTCTCGCTACGGCCTTTATGGATTCCATTCCCTTGGTTTGTGTTGCCGGTCAAGTGGTGACTCAGGCGATCGGGAGCGACGCCTTTCAGGAAGCTGACGTGACCGGAATCACACGCTCCGTCACGAAACATAATTTTCTGGTCAAAGATGTCCGGGATTTGGCACGAACGGTCCGTGAGGCATTTTGTATTGCAACCACCGGGCGGCCGGGGCCTGTGGTCATTGATTTTCCGGTAGATGTCAGCCGGGCGGAGACAGAATTTGTCTGGCCGAAAAATGTTTACATCCGGGGGTATCATCCCAAGCTTCATCTTCGTCCTTCAGCGGCAACGAAAAAACAAATTCAAGAAGCCGCTCAGGCTATCATGGAGAGTAAAAGACCCTGTCTCTATGTGGGCGGCGGTGCCATTGCTTCCGACGCACACAAAGAAGTTTTTGAACTTGTCAACAAAACCGGGATTCCGATTACCACGACGGTTTTGGGGCTCGGGATTTTTCCCGAAGATCATCCCTCTTCATTGCGTATGCTTGGGATGCACGGGACCCATTACGCCAATTATTCGGTTCAGGGTTCGGACCTTTTGATTGCTGTGGGCGCACGTTTCGATGACCGGGTTACGGGCAAGATCGATAAATTTGCACCTCAGGCAAAAATCGTTCACATCGATATTGATCCGGCCTCGATCTCCAAAGTGGTGAAGGTGCATTATCCGATCGTGGGAGATATCCGTGCTGTCCTGCGGGTCTTGAATCCTTTGGTGAGGGACCTTCGGCCGCAGATTGCACCATGGCTGGAACAGATCGCGGAATGGAAAAAGAAATATCCGATGAAACACAATAAGCAGGTCGGTACGGAGATTCATCCGGACGATGTGATCGAGAAAATTGGCGAAATCACCGAGCACAAAGCCGTGGTTGTGACCGGGGTCGGTCAGCATCAGATGTGGACGGCTCAATGGTATGGTTTCAGAAAGCCCAGGACGATGATTACCTCCGGCGGGCTGGGAACCATGGGGTTTGGATTCCCGGCGGCCATCGGTGCCAAGTTGGGATGTCCGGACAAAACCGTGTTTTGTATCGACGGGGACGGGTCCTTTCAAATGACGATTACCGAACTTGCGACTGCGGTTTATTTCAAAGTCCCGGTAAAGGTGGTGATTATGGATAACGGACATCACGGAATGGTCCGCCAATGGCAGCAGCTTTTTTATCGCGGCCGCTATTCCGGATCCCAAACGTTTATGATCAATCCGAATTTTTCAAAAGTCGCCGAAGCTTACGGGGCTTATGCCATCACCATTTCCAAACAGGATGAGGTGATTCCAGCGTTGAAAAAAATTTTGGCCTACAATAACGGCCCGGCGATTTTGCATTGTCGTGTGGCGCGGGAAGATAATGTGTTTCCCATGGTGCCGGCGGGGCACGCCCTCGATCAAGTTATGGACATGGCATAACCATTTGATGAGTTATTGAATTTTTCGTAAAAGTAAAAGAATCGACACGAAAAAAAAGTAAAGAACAAGTTAAAAGTCAAGAAATAGTTATCAAAACCATGATCGCCGTTCCGGATAGTCATCTTTGCTTTCCCTTGGTACTTATGATTTGTCGTGCTGCCTTTTCCCCGCTGTACGAATTGGCGGGTTCGTCACGATTGGTGGCGGAAGGTTTGACTTTTCAGTTTAAAGGAATCCAGTAATTAGTTTTTTGAAGGAGCCGCTATGAAGCATACAATCTCAGTATTAGTAGAAAATCATTTTGGAGTATTGGCGCATGTGGCGGGACTTTTTTCGGCCCGGGGATTCAATATCGACAGTTTAGCCGTCGGGGAAACCCAGGACCCTTCGGTGTCGCGCATGACGATTATCGTCCACGGAGATGATCAGGTTGTCGAACAGATCATCAAACAATTGGACAAACTCGTCGATGTGATTAAAGTTGAAGACATCACCCAGGATGACATCATTGAGCGCGAACTGGTCTTGATCAAGGTCAAGGCCTCGGCCGAAACCCGCGGCGACGTGATGCAGATTGTCAATACGTTCCGGGCGAAAATTGTTGATGTCAATCCTCAATCGTTATCGATTGAAGCCACGGGCGGCGAGAGCAAGGTAGATGCGATGCTGGAACTGCTTCGTCCTCTTGGTTTGATCGAAGTGGTTCGGACCGGACTCATTGCCATGGCACGCCGCAAACAACTTGAGGTTCCGTCCAAAGAGGGGCCAGCAAAAAAGAAATCGTCCCGGGCGCCATCGACCAAGAAAAAAGGGACAGTGTAGTATTCCATAAGGGAGCATTACGAAAAAACGATCGGCGGCCGCATGGTCAAGATTCGTGATCGAAGCGGTTAACCATTAAGGGGAGATACTTTTATGGCTAAAATTTATTATGAAAAAGACGCAGATTTAAATTTGTTAAAGCCTAAAAAAATCGCCATTATCGGATACGGGATTCAAGGACGCGGGCAAGGGTTGAATCTTCGGGATTCGGGAATCGAAGTGGTCGTCGCGGAACTTAAAGGTTCGAAGAATTTCGATCTTGCCGTCAAAGACGGTTTCGATCCCCTCACGGCCGAACAGGCTGCCAAGGCGGCGGATATCATTCAGATGCTCGCGCAGGATCATCTGCAGTCGGAGATTTATGAAAAGAGTATCCTACCCCATCTGACAAGCGGGAAGGCCTTGGTTTTTTCTCACGGTTTTAACATTCATTTTGGATATATCCGGCCGCCGAAAAATGTAGATGTTTATATGGTAGCTCCTAAAGGACCTGGCGCACTGGTTCGCTCTCAGTACTTGGAGGGCGCAGGCGTGCCTTGTCTTGTGGCCGTTTATCAAAATGCCACTGGCAGGGCCTTGGAACTCGCCTTGGCCCATGCCAAGGCCATCGGCGGGACACGCGCGGGTGTGATTGAGACGACTTTCCGGGAGGAAACCGAAACTGATCTTTTTGGAGAACAGGCGGTACTTTGCGGCGGTCTTTGTGAGTTGATTCGTGCCGGATATGAGACCTTGGTCAAGGCTGGTTATCAGCCCGAGATGGCCTATTTTGAATGCCAGCACGAGGTGAAACTGATTGTGGATGCGATTTTTGCGCATGGCATAAGCGGGATGCACCGTCATATTTCGGATACCGCCGAATATGGGGATTACACGCGCGGCAAAAAGGTGATCGGTCCTGCGTCTCGAAAGGCGATGAAGAAAATTCTTAAAGATGTCCAGTCCGGGAAATTCGCTAAAGAATGGATTCAAGAAAATAGGAAGGGGCGACCGAAATTTAATAAACTTCGTGCCGATTGCGACAATCACGAGATTGAAAAAGTCGGCGAGAGACTCCGAAGCATGATGCCCTTTATCAAACCGGCCGGGAACAAATAACCGGGGGCCGTTTTCATTCCGAAAAGAAGGCTTGTAGCCATGGGAACACAGAAACGCCGTAAAATTTATATCTTCGATACCACGCTTCGTGATGGCGAGCAGTCTCCGGGGGCTTCTCTGACGCCTGAGGAAAAGCTCAAAATCGCAAAGCAACTGGAGAAACTAAATGTGGACGTTATCGAAGCTGGTTTTCCCGCTTCGAGCGCGGGGGAGCTTGAGGCAGTCCGCATGATCGCAAGGGGAGTCCGCCAACCTGTTATTTGCGGGCTCGCCCGCATGATTCCTAAAGACATCGATACCTGCCGCAAGGCCTTGGAGAATGCTGCCCGGAAGAGGCTCCACGTCTTTTTGGCGACGTCCCCGATTCACCGGCAGTACAAGTTAAAAAAGAGCAAAAAAGAAATTCTGAAAGTTGTGGCAGAAGGGATACGATCCGCTCGCAAGGATTTTCGTCAGATCGAATACTCTCCGGAAGATGCGATGCGGACCGAGCCGGAATTCTTGGCGGAGGTTGTGCGGGCGGCGATTGATTCGGGTGCGACATCCATCAATATTCCGGACACCGTGGGTTATACGGTACCCCAGGAATTTTCCGATTTGATCCGGTATCTGATCCGGAAAAATCCGGACCTCGGGGATAAGGTCGTTTTGTCGGTGCATTGTCACAATGATCTCGGACTGGCAACTGCAAATTCCCTGGCGGCGGTATTGGCCGGTGCCAATCAGGTGGAGTGTACGATCAACGGTATCGGGGAACGTGCCGGAAATGCATCGCTTGAAGAGATTGTAATGGCGATCGATACGCGGCAAGATTTTATCGATTGTTATACGGATATCCGGCTGATTGAAATCATGAAGACCTCACGGTTGGTTTCGCATCTGACGGGTATGGTGGTTCAGCCCAATAAGGCGATTGTGGGGCGAAATGCGTTCTCGCACGAGTCGGGGATTCATCAGGACGGCATCCTGAAAAAAAGGCAGACTTATGAAATCATCGATCCCAAAAAGATCGGTCTTGCCGGAACTCAGTTGATTCTCGGCAAACTTTCCGGGCGTCATGCCTTCAACGCGAGGGTACGAAAACTGGGGTTTCATTTGAATAAGGAGAAACTGGAGCAGGCCTTCATTCGTTTCAAAGAACTTGCGGATAAGAAGAAATATGTTTTCGATGAGGATATTGAAGCGATTCTCGAAGATCAGTTGGCCGCCGTTCCCGAAATCTGGAAGTTGGTGAGTCTTAAGGTCCAGATCGAAAGCGGACAGGCAGCCCGTGCGCAGGTTCGATTATCCTTCCAGGATAAAATTCAGGAGACGGATTCTCAAGGTGATGGACCTGTGGACGCATGTTATAAGGCCATTGAAAAAATCGTAAAATCCGGGGCGACTTTATCTCATTACAGTATTCAATCCGTAACCAGCGGTAAAGATGCCTTGGGAGAAGTGGTGGTCAAACTCGAGGTCAGAGGTAAGGAGATTACGGGGCACGGGACAAGCACCGATATTGTCGAGGCCAGCGTCAAGGCCTACCTTTTCGCGATCAATAAAATTTCCGCACAAATCCTCCCAATTGAGGCGAGGCCGTCGCCTGTATAACCTCGTTGAAACATTTTGGAATTGTTAGCGAAGCGGTTAAGAAAATTTTGGCCTTCAATCGTTGCAGCCATTAGATGTTACCGTCAAGGTATTGAGGTAACGGGCACTCGGCCTACGCGGGGTTTACCAGGGTGCGTTTACGGAAATCAAATTCAATTTCAGCACGGCCTTCCGAGTTTCGACTCTATGGTATCTTTGTATGGCTGTTGGCACATACCCTTTCTCCACGAATGCAGGTGGCTGCTTTCGAAACCCGCGGTGTCAAGTCTTTCTACCTTGAATTTGAACTTGATCGTTCGCATTTCCGAAGGGTGATGCGGGGAATGCGGGCTTTGGCGCTCGATGGATTTAATATTACTGGCCCCTACAAAGAGGAGGTCGTAGGTTATTTAGACGGTATGACGTCCGAAGCCAAGGCAATCCGGGCGGTGAATACGGTTTTTCGAAAAGGTAACCGGTGGATTGGTGCCAATACGGATGTTGACGGCTTTTTAACTTCGCTTGTCGGTGAAGGAAAGTTCTGTCCGCGGGGAAAGAAAATCTAACCCAAGACACCTGGCTTTCCACGCAACAACAATGGCTGGAGATTTATCGTTCCTGTTTTCCCACCGAGTTGTTCGAAATGAAGGATCAACCCGTTCGATCAACGCCGATCAATCGGTATCAACGGGATGGTTATCGGATCGAGACGGTAATCTTCGAATCGTTATGGGGCTGGGAGGTGAACGCCCATCTCTGTATCCCGGATGGAAAAGGACCTTTTCCAGCGGTGATCTTCCCAACCGGACATTCCGCTAAAGTAAATTCCCATTATCAACTTCCACCGGTTCTCTTTGCGCTCAATGGGTTTATTGCAATCACTTTCGATTCGCCGGGACAAGGCGAAAAAGCGCCGGGCAGCGATCACTTCAACCAAGGAATAGCCTGTACGCTAACCGGACTATGGTCAGAGACATTCTTTTTGATGGACGCCTTACATGCAATCGACTACCTGG
>JAMWDC010000102.1 GCA_023819025.1 Candidatus Omnitrophota bacterium
TCGAGGATTTGTGGTTGTCCAAAACGATGTCAGGAAGAATTCCTGAACAGAGGGATAAGGTTTAGATAATAAAATTGCACATCCGAACATGATTGGCGAGGTTGTTATGTAGTTCTAAGGTAGGATGAAATAGTATGACAAGTGTGAGGTAACAGATGGTTGCTGCTGACGATAAAGACAAATGGAAAAAGTGGGGAAAAGATCAAGACAAGCCGGCCTTGCCGCCAGCTGTCTTGGCGATTCTGGGGGTTGCTGTAGCCGTCATTGCGGTCCTTGCGGTATTTCTTGCGAATCGATACGGCGGAACCTGATCAAATTCGCGTCCGTCTTGGTTTGAGATTGAAGGATAGAGAAGTTTTGGCAAAGAGTCGCTTGCCCCTCATGTTTCATGCATGACAAAGGTTTGACGCTGGTGGAATGTGCCACTCAAAAATTTTCTTCAGCCATTGGGGATGCGTTGAAGCGACTCTTTAGCGTAAGGCATGATCTTCAACTCAGTCCACTTGATCTTCCGTGACCGCACCGCAAGGCAGGTAAGAGTTTCCCTCCCCTCAGATATGGGATCATAGTGATCCTTATGATTTTCGGGTCGGCTGCATGTGATCCCATTTGCTCGAAAAAGAATGCCTGCCCCCGGGTCGGCGGGAGATACAATTTTGAGCAACCGCTGGAACCTTCGATTTTTTTTCGAAAAGAGAACGGATAAATTGATCTTATCGTCATTGAAGATCCATTTAAAGATTGTCGATAAAATCGCAAAGAATGTGTATAATGCAACACCATATATCAATTTTTAGACAGAGGGTGGTCCCGCTTGAACTCAAATCAATGCGATTCGAAAGATTTTACGCGAGGAACGATCGCTAAAAATCGCAAGACCGAAAAATTTACTGCCCAAGGCAGAGATCTGAAGGCCATGTTTGAACCCCGGACTGTGGCGGTTATCGGCGCGTCCCGGCGTAAGGAAACCGTGGGGTATGCAATTTTAAATAACCTGATTCAGGCAGGCTTTAAAGGTGCAATCTATCCAGTCAATCCGAAGGCCGATTCGATTGACGGTGTGCGATGTTACGCTTCAATTCAAGAGGTGACTGTTCCGATTGATCTTGCGGTTGTCATTGTTCCAAGCGCATCAGCGGTGGAAGTTCTCGAGAGTTGCGGGGAGAAAGGCGTGAAGGCCGTGATTATTATTTCCGCCGGTTTCCGCGAGGTGGGGGAAGAGGGTGCGAAAAGGGAAAATCAGGTCCGGGAAATTTCAAGACGCTATAATATGCCGGTGCTGGGGCCGAATTGTCTGGGACTCATTAACACCGACCCGATCATCAGCATGAACGCAAGTTTTTCCCGCACCATGCCCCGACCAGGCAATATCGCATTCCTCTCTCAGAGCGGTGCGTTGTGTACGGCCATCCTGGATTATGCAAAAGCCGAAAATATCGGGTTTTCCAAATTTATTAGCTTTGGGAACAAGGCCGACATCAACGAACTGGATCTTTTGTCTTACCTCAAGGACGATTCCAAGACCGATTTGATCATGATGTATGTGGAAGATCTCGTGGACGGCCGCGGGTTCATTCAACTTGCCCGCGAGATCACTGGAGATGCTCCCCGTCCGAAGCCCATTCTTGTCATCAAGGCAGGCCGGACCGCACAAGGGGCGAAGGCGGCTCAGTCTCACACGGGATCCATGATGGGATCCGATGAAATTTATGACGCCACCTTTGCTCAGTCAGGTGTTATCCGAGTCAACAGCGTTGAGGAAATCTTCGATCTTGCGGTAGCTTTTGCGAATCAGCCCCTGCCGAAAAGCAAGAGGGTGGCCATTATTACGAATGCAGGTGGGCCGGGAATCATGACAACCGATGCCTGCGTTCGTTACGGCCTGGACATTGCCCAATTTGAGAGTTCAACGATCGAGGCTTTAAAAAAAGTCCTTCCGCCGACCGCCAATTTTTCGAACCCCGTCGATGTGATCGGCGACGCCCAGCATGACCGTTATGAAAACGCGCTTAAGATTGTACTGAACGACCCGAACGTCGACAGCGTCATTGTGGTCCTGACACCGCAGGCCATGACGGATATCGAAGAGATTGCCAAGGTGATCGTGACGATTTCGAAGGAGACTCAGAAAACCATTCTTACGTGTTTCATGGGATTCGTGGATGTAGCCTTTGGCGTCAAAATTCTTGAGGATAATCATGTACCGAATTATCCTTATCCGGAAGGGCCGCCCCGTGCCTTGGCCGCCATGTGCCGGTACAAACAATGGGTGGAGCGTCCCCGTACGAGTGTTCGGTTATTTCCGGTGAAGCCGTCTCAGGCACGCTCGGTACTCAAGGAAGCGGTCGACAAAAAGCAACTTTTGCTTACTATTGATCGAGCCATGGAGGTTTTGCGGGCTTACGGGTTTCCAGTCCTTCCGTGCAGTCTGGCGACGACGGAAACGGAAGCTGCTTCCCAGACAAAAAAAATCGGCTTCCCGTTGGCCATGAAAATTGTTTCAGACCAGATTAGCCACAAGTTTGATGTGGGCGGAGTTCGTCTTCATCTCAAAAGTACAGAAGACGTTACCCAAGCTTTTAGGGAGATGAAAGAAAAAGTTTCCAAACAGATGTCCAACGCTCAAATCCGCGGAGTGTTTTTGCAAGCCATGTCGAAACCAGGTAAAGAAGTTATCATCGGTATGAAACGCGATCCTCACTTCGGCCCCATTGTGATGTTTGGCATGGGGGGTGTTTATGTAGAGACGATCCGTGACGTTATTTTCCGTGTGGCCCCGATTCGCGAGCTGGGCGCAAGGCGGATGGTAGAATCCGTTCGGTCGTTTCCGATTCTTAAAGGTGTCCGCGGAGAAAAACCTGCGGACATCAACGCCATTGTCGAATGTCTGCAGCGGCTTTCCCAGCTATCCTGCGACGAACCTAGTATTGTGGAAATCGATATCAACCCCTTGATGGTTCATCCCGAGGGGGACGGCGCGAGCGTTATCGATGCCAGGATTGTCGTTGATCCGGCTTTCAAAGAGAAGAAATAATTTTTATTTTGCTTCCTACAGTCTGCCATTTTTGAGTGTGCCCTTTTTGTGGTTCATCTCTTTTTAACCTATCCTTCGGGCTGAGCTTAAACGGGACTTTTGTAAAATGACTGTTCGGGCTCGTTTCTTCGACTACCGGCCGCAAGATGTTAGGTCTTATCAATGACGCAATGCACAATATAGCTCCAGGAGTCCCCATTTTGCAAAAATTCAATGAATTGCTCCAGTTTTCACAGAATAGGATTCCTTCTCCCTTAAGGTGGGGACATAGCGATTCGTCACCCCCTCCCTCACCCTCCCTACCAAAGAAAGGAAATAACCGGAGCAACGTATATTCAGTTTACCGCGCCTCTTGATGATGGACGGTCGAACATTCGTCTCGTTAGGCCGTGCATGTTATATTTCTGGGTCAAATCCCAATCCCCGCTTGTTGACTTGTCGAAAAAATTTTACACATTGACAATCTTCAGTCCGGGTGCTTAAATATCAAAAACAATCGTTCCAAATTTCACGAATGGCGATCAAACAAGTACCTCCGCGGACTATTTCAAGGGTTTTGCTGTATATCCGAACCCTAGGGAACCTGATCAAGGATAAGAAGGATCGCGTTTCCTCACAAGAATTAGCCAGCATGACGGGTTTGACCGATGTCCAGATCCGCAAAGACATTTCGGCTTTTGGAAGGATTGGTTCTCCGAGAATCGGTTATCGGACAGCCGAACTGAAGGATACGTTAGAAAACTTTATTCTTCAGAAAAAGGTGGTTCATGTTGCGTTGTTTGGCGTGGGGAATTTGGGGGCCGCACTATTGAAATATCCCGGTTTCCGGGAAGAGAAGATCCGCATCGTTGCGGCATTTGATATCCATCCGTCAAAAGTGGGTAGGGAAATCAGCGGTATCAAGGTCCATTCCGTTGACGATGCCGAGGAAGTAATCCGAAGGACTTGTGCCGTTGTGGGTATTCTAGCCGTTCCTGAGCGGGAAAGCCAGAAGGTTGCCGATCTCATGGTAGCGTCTGGGTTACGTGGGATCGTGAATTTTTCGCCCGTGTCGATCACGGTTCCCCCAAACGTCCGGGTGAAAAATATCGATTTAGGCATTGAATTTATCTCGCTTTTTTGCGAAACTCAAAGGGTGCATGGATCCAGGTGCGTTTAAGAAGGTACTAGGCGCCGGGATTTTAAAAACAGTTTGAGAGTGGTCATGACCGCGTGTTTTTTTCTGGGAAAGACGAAACTGAAAAATTTCGTCGAGCAATTGTCGGTTCACTACACAGTCTATTATCCTGTCAAAAGTAGAAATCAAAGATTCTTCAAAAAATTTTCAGGTTCCCTCGAAGATATCGTCCTTGGCGAAGTCCGAACCTTTGAACCGCTGAAGGCTTTTTATACCCGTGCGCGGGAAACAGTCGCCGTCAATTTCACCGACAGCTTTCCCCATGACCAGGATCAACCCTTTGCCATCCTGGGCGTGAAGGCCTGCGATTTGAAAGGGTTCAAGATTCAAGATTTTGTTTTTGGGGATTCGGGGTGTGCGGATCCTTTCTATATGAAAAACCGGGAACAAAATTTGATTGTCAGTGCGGACTGTACTTGTGCGATCGATACGTGTTACTGCCTTGCTTTAGGCATCCAACCCCATCCTCAGGAGGATTTCGATCTCAACATGTCCGAAGTGGACGGCGGATTCGTGGTCGAGATCGGTTCTCAAAAGGGGAAAACGGTTGTCGATGAGAATCCGTCATTGTTCGAAACGGTACGAGACGGCCACAACGCGAAAAAAAGTGAGCAAAGGGGCCGCGTGATCAAAGAGGTCGAGGCGAATCTTAAAAAATATGCGGTGCCTTATCAGGATCAGTTTAAGGGAATCATCGAGCGCAATTATCAAGGCCCAGTGTGGGAGGATGAAGCGAAGACATGCGTGGAATGCGGGGCGTGTAATACGATCTGTCCGACCTGCCATTGTTTTCTCCTGGCCGATCAAAAGGACGGGCAACATATGATCCGCCACCGCCTTTGGGATTCATGCATGATCAAGGATTTTGCCAGAGTTGCGGGCGGTGCCAATCCTAGGAAAAAACTTTGGATGAGATTACGGAATCGGTTTGAGAAGAAATTCGATTTCTTCCCCAAGGTCGCCCAGGTTTATGCCTGTACGGGCTGCGGGCGGTGTATCAGTGCCTGCCCGGCAAAGATCGATATCCGCAGGGTTTTGAAGAGGCTGGTTCAAAATGTCTAGCTGCAGTCGCAAAAATCCTTATCGGCCGATCGAAACGGAAGTCATCGAAACCGTTCAAGAAACTCCGACCATTCGGACGATCAAACTTAAGCCTAAAGAACCCATTCCCTTCAAGGCCGGACAATTTGTGGAATTGACGATCCCAGGGATCGGGGAGGCACCTTTTACTCCTTCCTCGAGACCGTCAACACCGGAGATCATTCACCTTACGATTATGAAGGTTGGTAAAGTCACCGAGAAAGTCCACGAGCTTCAAGCGGGCGATATCGTGGGGCTCCGGGGTCCCTTAGGGAATGGTTATCCGATTGATGATTTTATTGGCAAAGAAATATTGGTCGTGGGAGGAGGTTGCGGTTTCGCCCCGCTCCGAAGTCTTATGTATTCCTTTTTTGAAATCAGCGGGAAACTCAAGAAATTATATTTCCGAGGCGGTTGCCGGTCGCCTCAAGAGATGGTGTATCGGAAAGAGACCGAAGAATGGGCCAAGAGGCCGGATTTAAATTTAAAACTGACTGTGGACAAGGGAGATGAAACCTGGAAAGGTCCTGTGGGGGTCGTGACCACCATCCTCGATGATGCGGCGATGGATTACGCGACCGGAATCGCCATTGTTTGCGGTCCGCCGATCATGATGAAATTTGCGACGAAGAAACTGCTCGAGATGGGATTTAAGAAAGATCATCTTTATCTTTCTATGGAAAAAAATATGTCGTGCGGTATCGGTAAATGTGGACACTGCCGGCTGGGGATTTACTATGCCTGCAAGGACGGGCCGGTTTTTAGATTTAATCAAATCGAAAGTTACCCGGAAATTTGGGATTAGGTTAGGATCATAAACAAAGCAAATCAAAATTTTGATATGAGTACAAGCGCCGAAGAACTTCATCAGGGTAAATTAAATATCCAACCCCGAACGGGAACGGGCAAACGGCTTTTTATTGATTTGGATCTCTGTGCCACGGGGCAGTGCAAGGATTGCACCATCCAGTGTAGTTATTATTGGCATCAGCAGAAGCCCGGCAATAACGGAATTATTTCCGTGGCCGAACTCGCCACATATGTGCTTGTCTGCCGCAGGTGTGAAGAACCGCACTGCGTCAATGCTTGTCCTGTGGAGGCCCTGGAACAGCAGAAAGATAAGAATAAGTTGTTGATCCGCCACAATATGCGTTGCATCAGTTGCCGGTCCTGCTCACACGCCTGTCCTTATGGGACGATTTATCCGGAGCATGTTCCACCATTGATTCATAACTGTGATTATTGCCTGGATCGCCGTAACGAAAAGGATGAACCTTTGTGCATTAAAACCTGCCCTCACGGTGCTCTGAGCCTCAAATTCGACAGTGGAGTGTTAAACAAGGACACCTTTTTGGTTGGCGATCACCTGATGGTTCATTGTACTCACTGGGAATGGGAAAAGGCATGATTTACGTTTGCTATTTTATTGTTCACGGATTTCTGTTAACGGCCGTACTCGGTCTGTTGGCCAGTTGGGTCGACCGGAAGGTTACAGCCCGTGTGCAATACCGTGTCGGTCCGCCTCTGATGCAGCCTGTGATGGATATTATCAAACTCTTGGGTAAAGAGAATTTGGTGCCCACAGGCGCTTCCAAGGTCACATTTCTAACGGCTCCTCTGATGGGTTTGGCAAGCGCGGTCTTGGTATCCACCCTTTTATGGATGAATAATCTGAATCCCTCCAAAACCTTTTTGGGCGATCTTATCGTCGTGTTGTATTTGCTTACGGTTCCGTCGATCGGTCTGATGATCGGCGGATTCGCTTCCAAGAATCCTTGGGCCAGTCTCGGCGCCTCGCGCGAAATGAAACTTATCTTAAGTTATGAGCTCCCTTTTATTCTTGCTGTGCTGGTCCCCGTGATAAAATCTGGATTCTCCATCCGGCTGGGCGAGATCTTGACGTATCAGACTCAGAGCCATTCCGT
>JAMWDC010000103.1 GCA_023819025.1 Candidatus Omnitrophota bacterium
GCCGTACTCGTCAGATCCCGCGGAACGGGCAGAACAGGAGCTCAAGGTTTTGGAACTTGCCAGAAGAACCGCCGCGCAATTTGAAACCGAGTGGCGTATCAATCTCAAAGATCCGGACAAGCAGAATCGTTATTCCCTCAAAGGTCTTTCCATGATTTATGAAAACGAGTGGCTTTCCGGCGAGTCGATCTCAGGAGAGCCGGAACTGTATTTCGAATTCGGTGCAGGTGCAGCGCCTTTAAGGGACTTGCGTTCCGAGGCACGCGGCGAGGATTCGATTCGTGAGTATTTGGAGTTGTTACAGGGCAAGCGGGAAGTGGATTCCCGTTCGATCCAGGAAATCGTAACCGATGGCGATGACGTCATTATAGGTTTCGGGCTAGATGGGGAGGTCTTGGGACTTGCGGGCGGTCGCGAGGAACTTTATGCCAACGCCTATCTTGAGTCTGCCGGTTTAGTGGTGAAACTTGTGACGAAAGCGGACCGGAGATTCCGCGATTATCCCATACAGATCCGCGGCGACCGGAGGTTTTTACCGCGAAACTTTCTTAAAGCTATGGAACGATACAACGCGCAAATCTATCAAAGGGAAAAACGAGTCGGCGATCACTTACCGTTCGATCAACTTGTCAACCTGTTGCAGGGATCTTTTACGGATCAATTAATCGACGCAGGTGTTGTCCAAAGAGAATGGATCAATCAGCCGGTCGGCCGAGAAGAACTTGTAAGGAGAATCTTCCATTCCGACGGTGGTGAGTGGATCGGGGACGTATTGAAAAATACGGAGGGATATTCCAGAAGCGATTTTGAAAGGGATATTTGGACGTTTGCGAATCACTTGCGGACCGAGGGGGTGGAGGAACATTTGCTCCACTGGAGAATCAATATCATGTTATCGGATTATGAATTAAAGGAAAGCTTGATCCTCGGAACGACTCCCGAAGGAAATCCTCTGTCACTTTTCGATGCCCTAATGATAGCTCTCGGTCCGATCGGCATTACACATCGGCTCTTGAACGATTCCGCGCTTAAAGATTGGCTTCCTTCGATCGCCAAACAAGGTACCGGTTTGTCCATCGCCGTAGAATCGGCTTATCGGATGTTATTAGAACAAGGCCTTACAGGAATTGAGATATTAAATTTGATCAGGGATGCGTTACTCAACAATCGGCTCGAGCTTACAAAAGCAGGGGCGGAAAAAAAATTCGTTTCTGAGGTGATCTTCGATCTTCTGCGTTCCCGCTCCGAGGCGAGACTGCCTGGCGAACGGTCAGGCAGCGAGACCGGCCCGAGCCGGCATGATCGGGCCGAGGCGCGGGCAGTCAGCAGAGCGGAGGGAGCAAAGGGCATAGGGTTGATAACGGGGCGTAACGTTATGCACCATTCGCTAAACCCTATGCAACGCCGTGATAATATTCTCCGGGCCGAAACGCGGATATCTTCCGATCTTGGTGATCTTCTTGCCGAAATTCGTTATGTCAATGAGGAGCCCGGTGATCTTTTGGATCCCTACCTTGAAGGGGCGAAGGCAGAACTGAACGAGATTATGGGCAAGAAAGCCCGCGAGGCAGGACTTGAAGCCAACGCTGAGCTTCGGCAGGCTTATGAGGCAAAGTTAGCGCGGATGAATCGGAGGCTCGCGGACGTTTTTATCCGTCAGATCCGCCAGATCAATCTGAAGCCTGGAACCTTTTTTGATCTCCTGACCACGCTGGATCGGGCCCAGACGAGACTCCGTGAGATACGTAAAGAAGTCGCAAACGCAAAGTTGGGGGATGTGCTTGAGCGCGAGGTGATGTTGCACTTCGAGGAAGTGGTACAGACCGTTCATGAAAAATTGATGAAGTGCTTCATCCGAAAAATCCGGAGTATCAACCTCACCCCGGGATTTCTCTCGGATATGGAATTGACACTGCATCAAGCAGAGAAGAAGCTCTTGCAGATCAGGCAGGAAATCGCCGAGGCGAGACTTCCGGATGAGGTTGAACGCCAGGTGATGGCTGAATACGAGGCGATGGAACGGACGATTCAGCAAAAACGATCCGCATCCGCGGTCCCGGAGAAATCTCAAACACCGCATCTGCGGAAAGAGGACATAAATATTTTTGATGAGGTCCTGGACCTTCTGGAAGTGCTCACCCGTGTCTTTCCCCGCCTCAGTGCAGGGGTCCTTATTTTACTCATCACAGGTATCGGCCCCACGCTTTGGGATCTTGCTTGGGGGAATAATCCGCTCGAGCCGGGGGTTTCGGATGCTGTGACGGCTTTACCCAGGATCATGGGAGCGGTCCTGGCCGGAATCTATGTGCTCAGTTTGATCATCGCACCCAGGAAGACTTGGGAACGTACGCAGAAGTTCGAAAAAATTTTTACGAACATCTTCCGCGGAATCTTTTCACCGCCCGGCAAAAGGACTCCCTCCAAAAAAGTTCGTTTACGTCCCGAAAAAGCCAGGCCATTGACCAAACCTAAGAAAGGTCCAGACACACCTTCTCGGGCCGAAGTGCGTCCGCCACAGGTTGTCAGTGGACAGCCGCCGGCGGTCAGCCGCCAGACCTCAGCAATTCGTGATCAGGAAACGAAACAGGTTGAGGCTGCGGAGCTTCATTTGATGGTCAATGGCCGGGTAATGAAAGTCCCAGCACGGGGATTGATTGCAGATCAACAGGTTGTCTTCCGGCAGCTTTTCAGAAAGTTCGAGCCCATACAATCTATGGTTGAGATGCTCGGATATCCGAAGGGCTCAAAACTTGAAAATGGTGAAGTTCGTATCATCCGCCATTCGCAAACTTATTCCTACCGGTTGTCCACCGGTCCGCTTGAGGACGAAATGTCATTAGGTCCTTTTTCTTTGGTCGAAGACGGCGATCAAATTGTGATTCGACCCAGGACTCGTTCTGAAAGCCGCGGGGAAGGCGAAGGGATCACTCGTGAGATGGCCATGGCGGAACTCAATGAGGATATGACAGTGGCATCCGCTGACGAAGGTCAGGATAAGGACGTTAAAATCCTAGCGTTTCTGGATCCGGGCGGCCGTCTTCATTTTGTCTCTTATCCTGGCCGGATGGAGGTTTTGAAGACCTTCAATCCCGATGGTTCTGTGGCTTGGGGTGAGTACGAGCTTCCGCATGATTACACCACCATTTATCCCATGGCGCTTATGGAGACGGAGCCGGGCGAGGTGGAACCGTTTGTGGAGCCGCATGACGCGGTTCCCCTGTTCCGCGGGGATTTGATTGGAGGATTGACTTCGGATCCGGCAAGTAAGCTTTTCATGGGATTGCCCTTAGTGAAAGAGGCCCGGCGAAAATTTTTCGATTTGATGCGGGAAATGTATCGTCAAGAAAAAAATCAACATGGAGAAATTTCCGAAGAGGTCGTTCAAGGTTATGCCGCTGAAAAATTTGTTGCGTTGATTCGTTTCTTGGCGGGCGAGCATGGTATCCCTCATGATAAAGCTTTTGCATTTGACTCCCCGATCGCAGACTGGCTTTATCAGTATCACGGGATTTCCGTGAGAAATTTTGGCTTGACGGTCGGCGAATTTTTACAAGCGACCCAAGGGCTGGCAAGGTCTGAAGCCAGGGGATACGGCCGTTCCGTATTTGACGTCTCCCGTGCCAAGGTGCAGTCAAAGAAAAGTTTAAGGTTGAAGGTTCAAAGTTCGGGGGAAACAGGATCGATTGAAAAAGATGAATCTCAACGAGTGCTTTCGAGTTTTGATAGGCGGGATTGGAATGATGGAATTTCAATCCGTATGACATCTTTTAAAGAACGTGCTTCCGATTCCAAACTCGAGAGTCTGACCTCGATGGCATCAAGTCGTCCAGGTAGCGGAGAAACAACCTCAGTGACGCATCGAAATTCCCCCTTAAGGTCTTCGACTAACGCAACCACCTCACGGGGTGTAAAATTGTCAGGATTGTCCAATGCTAAAACCTCCCCCTCGCCAAAATCGAAATCGCACACTACCTTAACATGGCATAGTGGTAAAGTCAATATGAATTATTTTTATACCGATGATGCAAATACTGCAAATATTGAATTGCCTGATTTTCGGCAGCCACCGAAATCGACGATGCCACTTTTAACGGGTACGCGTTTAAGAACAGGCAGTGATAAACCTGCCCTGCAGGGGAATAGGTACCCATTATCAGAGTTCACCGTGAAAGCGCTCGCGATTGCGCTTTTCCCAGCCGGGCCGGCGGTCCGGAAGAGGGTTGTCACGAAGGTTATTGATCGCGGAGTTATTGATTCCTTAGTCGTGCAATACCGGTCGAATGTTGAGGAATTGGAAAAAAGACTATTGGCCGAGACGCACGTTTCAGAATATACGGCCCGGCTTGCGGTCATGAACCGGCTGGATGCGCATGCGGATGAGATTGAGCAGAGTTTTGCCATCGGTGCGGTAATTCCGGAAGAATTGGATCAGAGACTCATGCCTGCATTTTGGGAAGGTTTCTTGAGCGGGTTGGATCGAGGCCGTGTGAATGAACTGCTCAAAGAGGGCGCGAGGTTGCCCCGTCCGTTTATGGAAGGCCTGGCCAAACTCAGAGTCCCCGTACGAAATATCGATACCCGGCGCGCTCAAGTCTTGCGCGGGAATGAACAGGCCGCAGTCCCACTCGCCTTTTTGGGTGAAAAGAAAAATGCCGTAATCCATGAAATGTTCGAACCGTTATTTATTGATCATATTGAGGAGTTAAAGGACCAGCCGGAGGTGCTAGCTTGGCTCGGGAAACTGACCAGCCGGGTCCTGATGCATCTTGCCGATTTTTCCGAGGATGCCAAACTCAAGACCGATCCGGAAAAACTCAAGGCCGAACTCTTACGCCGGCTCAATCTGGAAGATGATAGCGATCTTATCTCCATTACTGCCCAAGGGCCGAGGATGAGGTTAGGTATTGATTCCACGGTCGCATCCCTTGTATACTCCCGCCTGATCGAGGACGCCGTTTCCTCCGCCGCGTAAGCTTAATCGAGAAGTTCTTGCAGAATAGAAATTAATTTCTATTCTGCAAGAGTCATTGTCGTACGCCTTTGCGCGGGCGGTTTCGACAAGGTGATTGGCTCGACAAGAAAATCCATGCCTCATGACGCATACGGCAAGATGCGCTTAGATATTGATTCGACGGTCGCCTCCCTTGTATACTCTCGCCTGAAACAATACTGACATTGTGTGGAACAGGTTTATTGCTGGGCTTGCTGAAAATCGTTTCAGACAGAACCGGTAACGGAGACTTTGTGTACGAGCTGATCAAATCCGTTTTAAAACCTCTTGTCGATCCCGCCACATTGTTTGGATTCATTTTTCTCGGATTTTGTCTTGTCTATCTTGCCAAAGCCGGGAAAACCAAATTTAAGGCAGGTATGGTCTTATTGGTTTTCCTGTATTTCTTTTTCGGCAGCCTTCCAGTCAACAATTTCCTGATCGGCCTCCTGGAGATAGAAGCCAACAAGATGAGCCAGGACGTCCGCCCCGGTGATGTCGATCTCATCGTGGTTCTGGCTGCCGAGACGGACGAAGCCGGTGGCGTGAGACTGATTGATGAACTGTCCCAGAATCAATGGAAGCGGTTATGGCGGGGTATCGAACTTTTTGACCGATTGGAAGGGAAGGTCCCCATTCTTTATTCGGGACAATCGATGAACGGCAAAGTTAATGACGAAATCGAAGAGGCACCCATACGCGCGGTTTTTAAACGGTGTCATATCCCGGATCATAAGATCTGGATGGAAACAGTCTCGGGTGATACCCATGAGAGTGCCCTTGAGGTAAAAAAGCTTCTCATTTCGCGGGATATCGACCCCGGGCGCTTTCGGCTTGTGGTTGTAACTTCTGCCGCGCATATCCCGCGCGCAGTCAAGACATTCAGGAAAGAAGGGATGAATGTTATCGCCGCGCCTTGCGATTATTCAAGCGAACCCTGGGATATGCCGTGGTACGACTATTTGCCCAATAGCAGCGCCTTCCGCATCGGTTGTTCGGCTCTGTATGAATGGGTGGGGCACGTTATTTATCGATTGCGGGGTTGGATATAGATTATGGACTTGTTTGGGGTTAATAGACCTCATCCGTATTTAGCCTTACTAAGCCTCAAATAAAATGCCTCAAATTAAAATCCTTGCTCTGCCCTGATTTTCCATCTAACCTATCTTACGCATAAGAGCATGTCGATTTTTGTAAGTCTTTGATTTCATTGAGTTGAAATTTCCAAGTCTGCACTACATTTCCATTCCAAGTCGGGGGTCAATCGCTTCGGCAAATGGATCTTGAGCGCTTCAAAGAGTTGAGCGGATTCCGGATCCCGTCTGGAGATGCGGCGTAAGCGCAACTTCCGTTGATCGGTTGTCTCAAGCAAGATATCCCCGCTTTAGACTCTTTCCTCTCCCCGCCCAGTGAAGAGCCTTTATAGGCGAAAGAGGTAATCGGGCATGTTCCAAACTATGTTTGAGTGTGCCCCACAGGGTATATCCCAGAAAGGCAACCAGAATATGAGCTTCGACGCGCGGAGCCTCCTTGTGCCAGATGGGGCGTACGGCAAGGCTACTCTTTAAAGCGCGAAACGTTGCCTCGGCTTTCATTAACTGGATGGGAGAGTCAGGTTACCGAACATTCCAAGTTTATCAGCGCGTGTAGGATCAGACGTGGTAGGGAACGACAAGAAGCAAGAAACAAGAGGGAAGAGGCAAAAGAGAAGAGGTACGAGGTAAGACTCAAGACTGAAAGCTGAAGTCTGACGGCTGAAGGCTGCTGGTAGCTGGCTAATGGCTGAGATCTGAAAGCTGACGACTTGAAGATTCGTTACAGACAGCGTAGAAGAAATTTGGTATATTGTCGTTGCGAATTTTTGATCTTTGACATAAACACGGGGCAAAATAAGATCAGGGACAGTTGTCGCGAACTGCATCTGACGTCATGGCCATAACTTATTTATTAACGGTAGGTTGCATCACTAACGTCGGCGAATCGATTTTTGTTCATTCGTTGGAGATGGTCACGTGTTCCTCCATTGATGAATATAAGACTACCAAGTTTTCTCGCTGGCATTCCACAGAGACGGTGAGTGATGGTTGGATGTGTTTGAAGCCCGTGCTGTACCAACTCAAAAAAACGAGTTGGTACTGTTCGAAAACTTATGATCAATAAAATGGAATGAAGTTTTCTCGCTGGCGTAGCTCAGCTGGTAGAGC
>JAMWDC010000104.1 GCA_023819025.1 Candidatus Omnitrophota bacterium
TGCAAAAGATCCAAAGGAAGGCAAGAAAGATCCGGGAATAGGACAAGCCCCGATAAAAAAAGCTGATGGCCATCAGGATCAAGGTCGCAAAGGTTACGGATTTGACCACCAGGAATATTTCCTCGATCCGGCGGATGTGTCGGGCCGTCTGGTAAAGGCCGTACTCGCGGAAGAACCAAAGGTATACGGGAAGAATCACCGCCAGGGCCTTCGCGTATTCCAAAAAGCCGGGGCGGCCGCCCACCGGGATTACCCCGATCAGGAACCGAACCGCGTAGGCGGCGCCGAAACTGAGGGCAATCGCCGCACAATCACAGAGGGCATTGACAATTGCAAAATAAGTTTGTTTTCTAGCAGGCGACATGTTCGGATTTTGTCATTGCAAGACACGTCTGAATAAGTTTTCGCATCTGGTCGTTAAAAACTCTTTCGTCAAATCCTTCCACTGCCATGGCTGTACGTTCCCTGTCAAAAGAGAGCTTTTCATATTCCCGTACGGCGTTTCGGATCGCCTCCGGGGTCTGCTGATCAAAAAAGGTGCCGCTTTTCACGCTCTCCAACGCCCCGCCCTTGGCATAAGCGATAACCGGCGTTCCGCAAGCCTGGGCCTCCAGCGGTACAATGCCGAAATCTTCCTCGGTCGGAAAAATTAAGGCGCGTGCCCCCGAATAAATTTTCCGGAGCTCGGAGGGCGGCAGCGGACCGAGAAAGAAAATGTTGCTGCTCGTGCGCAGCTTCCGGCAAGCCTTCTCACAAGGACCGGATCCCACAATAAGCAATTTACGGTCGAGACCGTTAAAGGCCTCAATCACCACATCCACCCGCTTGTAAGGGACCAAGGCCGAAACCACCAGGTAGTAATCTTCGGGTTCACCGACTGCGTGATAAAACTTTTTTGCCAAGGGCGGATAAATGACTTCGGCCTGACGCCGGTAATACTGTCCGATCCGATCCCTCACATGATAGGAATTAGCAACAAACTGGTGAACCCCCTGCCTGCATGCGGAATCCGGCCTTATCTCGCCGCTCGTTTTTCGATCCCATTCACGTAATCGCCGCAAAAGAAAATTCAAGATCGGCCGCAGTACCACCGGGACTTTGCCGAAGTATTCCTCGGAAAAACCCCAAACATACCGCATGGGCGTATGACAATAGCATATATGAAAAGCGCCTTCGGGGATACGGATTCCTTTGGCCACGCAATGCGAACTCGAGATCACGAGGCGGACCTCGGGGTCGATCCGGAGGGTGCTGATCGCCCAGGGCAGGATCGGAAGGAGCCACCGGTAAAACCGCCGGATGCCGGGGATGTACTGCAAAAAGGAGGCCTTGATTGTCCTCTCTTTAAGGTATGGGCTGAGCCGCGATCGGTTGTAGAACAGCGTGTAGATCGTAGCATCCGGGTACATTTGTGCAAGGGCTTCCAAAACCTTTTCCCCGCCCCGCATATGAATCAGCCAATCATGGACCAGTGCGACTTTCATGGTTTAGATAACACCTTTTCGTAGACCTCCGCCGTTCTTACGGCAGTTTCCTTCCAGAAATATCTGGCTGCCCGGATCTTTCCGCGCCGTTTAAGATCCTCCCGAAGTCCCGGGCATGTTTCGATCCGCACAATGGCGTCCGACAACTCCCGCTGGGACCACGGATCGATGAGCCATGCAGCATCCCCCACGACTTCGGGGATCGATGAGGTGCGTGAGGCAATCACCGGTGTACCGCAGGCCATGGCCTCCAATAAGGTCAAACCGAATCCCTCATATAAAGACGGGTGAACAAGGCATAGGGCGGCATTGTACATGGCAATCAGATCTTGATGGTCGACACGGTCCAGGTGAATAATTGCCGGATCTCCTTCCAGTCGGGACAATTCTTTGAATGCGTGCGGGTATTTACGGTCTTGCTTCCCGACCAAGACGAGTGCGGAATTGATTTTGCCTTCCTGACGCAAACGCCGGAACAGATGAATCAGAAGCAGCACATTTTTATAGGGCTTGATGGACCCCACATAGAAAAAGAATGATTCCGGCAAATGGTACTTCGCCCGGACGGCAGCCACCTTCTCCGGCTCCAGTTCCCGGAACTGATCGCCGACCCCTTCATAAATGACCGTGATCCGTTCCGGATCCGTATCAAAATATTCCAAAAGGTCATCGCAGGTTTGATTGGAAACCGTAATGATATGATCCGCAGATTTCAGGGCCTGCCGAAACATCTGACGGGCATAAAAGGCCTGCAGGGAATTGAAGAATTCATGGCGGAAAATCCAATGGACCAGGTCATGGATGGTCACGACCAACTTGGTGCGTCCTTTAAAAATTGGAACATTGTAATGCGGCGCATGCCAAAGACGGACATGGGGAAGGCGGAAGGGATATTCGAACTGCTCCTCCACGGTATAAATCCGGGAATAAAACGGATAGCGCGGGAGCCCTGAACTTTCAAAATGCCGCGCAGGCTCTCCGAAAAGGGAAAGGTCGATTTCTTTGGCAATCCCGGAATCCACAAAGCTGGTTACAACCTCGCGGATGTAGGTTCCGATGCCGGCATGGTGAAGCATCCTGAGATCGATACCGATACGATGTTTCATGACATAGGCCCTGCCGGTGACCCGGAGGCGACATTTCCACGGACCGGAATCAAGCCTTTGGCTTGTAAGACCCCGCGGATTGTGTGGAATACCGAATCCACCGAAACTTTTTCCAGGCAATCGTGATGCCCCAAGGGACAAATTCGAGATTCGCAGGGCATGCAAGGTACGTGGTAACGCATGAGGTGAACCCGCTCCGACCAAGGATGCCAGAACCGAAAATCATTGGTACCGCTTGCCATGACGACGGCCTCCAAACCTTGCGCCGCAGCCAAATGGGCGGGGCCCGAATCATTGCCTACAAAAAGATCACAGGCATCAAAGAGAATCGGGAGATCCTGCAGTCGCGTTTTACCGCGAAGATCCAGCACGCGTGCATCGGCCATGCCGAGTTCCGGCATTCGATTGGCCTCATCGGCTGTCCCAATCAAGGCGATGGATCCGCATCCTTCGGCCAAGATCCGTTCGAGTAATTGACGGAATTTTTTGGGGGGCCAGCATTTTGAAGGATAGGACGCCGCCGGATGAATCACCAAGCGCGGCCGGAGACCAGACCAGCGATCCATTGGGAGGCCGGACCAGAACTGTTGTTCCTCGGTCTTCGAATAGACAAACGGCATCTGTTGCCCCATGCCGGACATGCCGAGACTATGCAAGAGATCGTGATTCACCAAGACCTGATGCCTTTCCCAAGGATACCGAGGCTTGTGAGTTAACAGGAATCCGCCACCCGTGATTCCGTATCCTGCACGGTATCGGATCCGTCCAAGTGCCATCCATAAAATATGACGAAGATCACCTCTGAAATCGATCCCCAAATCATACCTTTCGGCCCTCAGGCGCTTGAGGAGGGATCCCCCCTCTTTCAAGATTTGAATGAGGGAAGAATTCGAAGAAAACCAATGGTGCATCCACCCGATCAACTCGTCAACCTCCGCGCGATGCTGCATCAGGGGCAATAAATCCGTGGCGATCACCCAAGTAATTTTTGCGCTGGGAAATTGCTGACGCAAAAGGTTCAGGGCGGGACGTGTCATCAGTACATCGCCGATACCGTCCGTGCGGATCACCAAGATATTTCTTATCGTGTCCGGATTCAGGGCTGGACGCATCCACCGGAACGGGAAACTTAAAAGCGTCCCGAAAGTATCGAAACAAGCCGCAAGGAAACGCAGCGGCCAACGCTTGAAAGCATAATGTTTGTTCAAAAATCCACGATTGTGAGATCGCCGAACCTTTTCGGGATTTTTCGTTGATTCATTCATTCACGCATCACCCCCTCAAAAAAGGGTGTAGATGAATGGTGCGACGGCCGAGGATTGAGTCAAGATAATGAGTGCACCGAGAAGCAGGAGGCAAAGGATAATGGGAGTCAGCCACCATTTTTTGCGGACCTTCAAGAAATCCCAAAATTCCTTCATGATGGATAGTTTGCTCATGATCGTCGTCTCCCCAGGGTTGATTTGGTTGGAACGTTAATATTGGGTTTCAAAATTTGACTTTTCGAATTTCTGTTTTGTCCGTGCCATCCAGTAAGACGGTACACTTTCATCCCGGAAGCCTCGGTTTAAAAATTTTTTTCCACAGGCACGACCGATGATTCCTATGGGTGTTAAGATTCCGTAAAAGGCAAGTCCCAAGATGACCCGGGTCATGATCCACCCCAGAATGAGGGCCAAGGTCATCCAAATCTTGTAAATCGACCGGAGCCTCGCCGGCGCAAAGCGTCCTCCGGCGAAAAGCAAAAGTCCGACACCGAGCGCGATCCCTCCGTAAACGGATTGACGCCACAGCAGATAAATCCCCAAGAGTGCAAAGATCGATCCCACCAGGCACGCGAACGACCGAAGTTCTTTCTCGCCGGTCTTGAGCTTCTTGACCTCGTCCTTGATTTCGTCGATCAGGATCATGCCACCTTCCCTCGTCCTTAGTCCAGTTCAAATTCCCGGAGCCAGTCAATGTCCTTGTCGAGCGGTTTTTGCTCCTTTTTTTCAATTAAAAAATGATCCAGCAAAAGGTAATCCATGTTCGTGCGCATAAAACACAAATAGGCATGTTCGGGCGAACAAACAATCGGTTCGCCGCGGACATTAAAGGAAGTATTGATGATGACGGGACAACCGTATTTTTCGTCAAATGCCTGAATCATGCGGTGAAAAAGCGGATTGTCCTCCTTAGAGACCGTCTGCAGGCGGGCCGAGTAATCGACGTGAGTCACTGCAGGGATCGATGACCGGACGACGCGCAATTGGTCGATGCCCTTCTGGTCCTTCTCGACATCCGTCAGGTTCCGCCGTTTATCCTTTCTGACACTTGCCACCAGCTGCATGTAAGGACTCGCCTCATGGATATCAAAATATTCCGAGGACTTTTCCATGATGACCGTGGGCGCGAACGGACGGAAACTTTCCCGGAATTTGATCTTTAAGTTCATCACTTCCTGCATCTCGGGAGACCGGGCGTCACCGATAATGGACCGGCATCCCAACGCGCGCGGTCCAAACTCCATCCGGCCCTGAAACCATCCGATCACCTTCTGCTGGGCGATCAAATCGGCGATCCGATAAGGAAGTTCTTCATCGCTGAGCTCTGTAAACGGAATCCCGTTTGAACGCAAATAATCCAGGATCGTTTCGCGGTCGTATGCCGGCCCCAAATAACTTGACTGCATCGAATCCTTGTTCGGATTTGTGCGGCGGGGATTCCCCAGATACTGATGCCAAACCAACAGCGCGGCGCCCAGCGCGCTGCCGGCATCCCCCGCAGCGGGCTGAATCCAAAGCCGTTCAAAAGGACCCTCGCGCAGAATTCTTCCGTTCGCGACGCAGTTCAAGGCCACCCCGCCCGAAAGGCACAAATTTTTCTGCCCCGTGACCTTGTGCACATGACGTGCCATGCGCAGCATGCACTCCTCAGTAACCTCCTGAATGGAACGTGCGACATCCATATATTGCTGGGTCAGTTTGGTCTCGGGTTTGCGCGGCGGTGTGCCGAACAGATCCTCAAATTCTTTATTGATCATCCGCAGACCCACGCCATAGTCAAAATATTTCAGATTCAGACGGAACGAGCCGTCTTCCTTCAAATCGATCAGCTCGTTCAGGATCAAATCCTTGTATTTGGGCTCGCCGTACGGCGCCAAACCCATGAGTTTGTATTCACCAGAATTCACTCGGAATCCCGTGTAATAGGTAAACGCACTATAAAGAAGGCCTAAGGAATGCGGGAAATGGATTTCGCTCAGGATTTCGACATCATGATCGCGTCCGATACCATAGCTTGAAGTTGCCCATTCCCCCACGCCATCGGCCGTAAGAATTGCGGCCTCCTGAAAAGGCGACGGATAAAATGCCGATGCCGCATGGGCTTGGTGGTGTTCGGAGAAGAGGACCTTGCCGTTATAGCCGAGTTCTTCGCGCACCATCTCTTTGATCCACAGTTTTTCCTTGATCCACAAGGGAACGGCTTTCACAAAGGACCGAATGCCGCGCGGGGCATACTCCAGATAGGTCTCCAAAATCCTTTCGAATTTAACAAAGGGTTTATCGTAGAAGATCACATAATCCAAGTCTTTGCCCTGAACCTGTCCCATAGCTAGGCAAAAGTTAATGGCGTGACGCGGAAAGGAGTGGTCATGTTTTTTCCTGCTGAACCGTTCCTCTTGAGCGGCGGCAACGATGACACCGTCGTCAACCAGACAGGCCGCGGAATCATGATAGTAGGCCGAGATTCCCAGTATTTTCATAACTAATTCATTTCGTTAGTGTTAAACAAAGTTCCTCCAACCAAGTTCCCGATTGGAATGCATCAGAATACTGATTTTACCAAGGGAGGTCAAGGACATATGCATCTCCGGCGATTGTCAGCCGGCACTGATTCGGGTGATGCGCTGATAAGCGGTCTGAAGCCCCATCAGGTACCAAAAGGTCATAACCGGCTGGGGGTTGTGGAGAACCGTATCAATGCCCGCGAAGATTAAAAAGTTGAGGATTCCGGCAAGGATACCGAACCGAAGGATATCACCATCCTGAGAAGATGGAACGGAACGTTTGAGGGCGCCCCGGAAATATTGGATCAGAAACGCCAAAAAAAGGATAAGCGACGGGAGACCTGTTTCCGCAGCGAGTTGCAGATAACCGTTATGGGCATAGTAATTTTGGACGCGCCAATTTTTCGTCTGATCATACTTTTGATGGCTCACCGCGTACGTATTGATCCCGGTTCCCGTCCATGGCCGGGCCTCGATGACATCCCAGGCGCGGTGCCACAGGTAATAACGCTCGACAATGGACTGCTCTCGACCATCAGCATCCAGGTGAATTGTCATCCGCTGAGGGAGGACAAAGAGACTTACAGTGCCAGCTGCCAGTAATACAAAAATCATGACGTATTTGCGGTGGAGTAATAAAACCACCATAAAACCAAGGATGAAGGAAAGAATCGCACCGCGTGAACGAGTCAAAAACAGCAGGTAAAGACAACCGGCGATCAGGAAGGCATGGACCGCCCGAAGCCAAAACTTTGGCTGGGCTTTAGCGGAACACCATGACAGAGCCACCA
>JAMWDC010000105.1:0-1466 GCA_023819025.1 Candidatus Omnitrophota bacterium
GTGCCGGAAATATGAAACCGTTTCTGGTTTGTTCTGGACCCTGTGCCGGAAATATGAAACCACTTCTAGTTTGTTCAAATCGAATTTGCTATAATTGAGACGTTATGGCATTGCTCAGAATTCGGGTTCATCCGGACCCCATATTACATAAGAAAGCCGAGCCCATTACGGAGTTCGATAAGAAACTGCAGAAACTCATCGATAACATGATTGAGACCATGTTCACCGATGACGGCGTGGGACTGGCAGCACCCCAGATCGGTGTATCGCAGTGTCTCTTTATTGCGTGCCCCGAGGCGAAGCCGGGTACGGAACTTGTCTTCATCAATCCCCAAGTCATCGAGACCCAGGGCTGGGAGATCGCACGCGAAGGCTGCCTGAGCCTGCCCGGAATTTCCGGCGAGGTGCCTCGCGCTAAGAAGATCCGTTTTCGGTATCAGGACCGTACGGGCGAATCCCATGAACTCGAGGTCAAAGATTTTTTCGCGCGTGTCATCCAGCACGAAATGGATCACATCGACGGGATCCTCCTGATTGACCGTGTTGACATTCAGCAGCGCCAGAAAATCATGGCGGAGTACCAGTTATTGTAAGGCGTTGGACCGGGATGCAGCCGTTTTAGCCGGTGAAACCGCAAGGGACCGCCCATCAATCCTATGAGCATCGTTTTTTTTGGATCGTCAGAATTCTCGATTCCCGCGTTGAAATCGTGTCTTGATTCCGGATGGGCCGTGCCCTTGGTGATCACCACGCCGGACCGGCCCAAGGGACGCGGCCTCAAACTTCAGCCGACCCCGGTCAAGGTATTTGCCGCTCAAAAAGGACTTCGGGTTGAGAGTCCGGATACGCTGAATTCACCGGCTTTTCAGGAAGAAGTCGTGAGACTCAAACCCGATCTCTTCGTGGTTTCCTCTTATGGAAAGATCATCCCGGTCTCATGGCTAAAGATTCCAGCCTTTCTCGCCTTAAACATCCATCCCTCACTTCTGCCGAGGCACCGCGGCGCTTCGCCCATGCAATGGGCTATCTTAAATGGTGATTCCGAAACCGGTCTGACGATCTTTGAAGTGACGGACAAACTTGATTCGGGGGATATTTTCTTTCAATCCCGGATCCCGCTCGATGACAAAATCAACGCCGTAGATCTCTCGCGGCAGCTCGCAGATCTTTCTTATAGCGCACTGCAGGAGGTGTTGGGTCAAATCAAAGGCAACCGCTTGAAACGAATCCCTCAGGATGATTCAAAGTCATCCTATGCCCGGAAATTAAAAAAGGAAGACGGCCGCATTTGCTGGACGGATCCTGCGCTTAAAATTCATAATCAGGTACGCGGGCTGGTTCCATGGCCGACGGCCCACACTCGTTTGGCCAACGAATGGATTCAGATACTGGCAGCATCCGTAGATGCTGGTTGTTATCCGGACGCCGGGTCCGGAGAGATTCTTGAAATCCGGCATCAGGGATCG
>JAMWDC010000105.1:1476-3467 GCA_023819025.1 Candidatus Omnitrophota bacterium
CTTGTTAAAACCGGGGAAGGCTGTCTATGCATCGAGCAGGTACGGCCTGAAGGGAAAAAACAAATGTTGGCCAGTGATTTTGCGCGAGGCCGTCATCTCCGTCCCGGTGTCAGGTTCAGTTCGGCGTCCTAGGACTTGCGGAGCGTTGGTACTTCCTCCTACGACGCAATAACCAATGCGCCATCCAGAATCTGAAATCTAAAAATCAAAAATTTCCTAGCACATGTGCGCGGGTATTCTTATGTTCTTGTCCCTGACTTCTCTTTTGCGCCGGTATTCTTATGTTCTTGTCCCTGATTTCTATTTTGAGTATGACGCCGACCCAATGACATAAATTGTTCCGAGGACACACAAACCCATCCGGGCGCAAACCATTCCTTGACACTGAAGGATTAGCGACTATAATGGCGCATCAATTCAAATACAGACTGTGGAATCCTTCCGGTTATCCTGGTCTATCAACGAGGCTGAAATTTTAAAATTATTGAGGAGGAATTTAACATGACGGTACGCATCGGCATTAACGGATTCGGACGCATCGGACGCATGATCTTTCGGGCCGGGTACAAGAGCCGGGACCTCGAATTTGTTGCGGTCAACGATCTGCCGACCCCCACCCAGACACTTGCCCATCTCTTAAAATACGATTCCACCTTTGGAACCCTGGACGCCAAGATTGAAGCCAAAGAAGGCCTGTTGATCGTGGACGGAAAGGAAATCAAGGTCCTTTCCCACAAGGATCCTGCGGAAATCCCGTGGGGCCAACTCGGCGTGGATGTGGTCATCGAATCCACAGGCGTGTTCACGGATGCCGAAAAGGCCAAGGCCCATTTGAACGGCGGAGCCAAAAAAGTCATTATCTCCGCCCCGGCCAAGAAGGAAGACATTACGATCGTCCTGGGCGTCAATGAAAAATCCTACGATCCCGAAAAGCACCACATCATTTCGAATGCATCCTGCACTACCAATTGTCTGGCGCCTGTTGCCAAAGTCATCCACGAGAATTTCAGGATCAAGCACGGGCAGATGACAACGATTCATTCCTACACCAACGATCAAAGGATCCTCGACCTCATCCACAAGGATCTGCGCCGCGCACGTTCCGCGGCCATGAACATTATCCCCACGACCACAGGCGCGGCCAAGGCCATCGGTCTGGTCCTTCCGGACCTGGCCGGAAAGCTCGACGGCTTTGCGATGCGCGTCCCGACCCCAAATGTTTCGGTGGTTGACCTGGTTTGTGAAGTCGAGAAAGAGACCTCGGTTGAGGCTGTGAATGCAGCTCTGAAAAGCGCGGCCCAAGGTCCGCTGAAGGGGATCCTGGCCTTTAGCGAAGAACCGCTTGTGTCCATGGATTTTAAGGGAACATCATCTTCCTCGATCGTCGATGCCGCACTGACCAAGGTCGTCAATAAAACCTCGGTGAAGGTCGTCGCATGGTATGACAATGAGTGGGGATATTCCTTGCGAACTGTGGATCTGGCCGTCTATGTTGGTCAGAGGCTCAAATCCAACGTCGGCGCTAAGTAGTTAAAGTCTTCACGACTTACCGAGGGGCACCGCGGCTTTACAGCCGCATACTTCCACGCTTCGGCGAAATCCCGCCGAAGCATCAACGCTACCAACTGCTGCCCAAAATCGGTAGAGTCCCAACGGGACGTGGCATGCCCGCCTTTTCCTGCCGCTGGACAGGATCCCGCCAAAGTCGGTGAAACGGCGAGGTTTTCTCCGAAGGCGGGGTAACTTTTTCGAGTCCGGCCATTGCGTTGGTCAAGGGGCCGCCTCCCGCTTAGCTTATCTCTTTCATTATCAAGGTATTATGTCAATTTGACCTTCCCTTCGCCGGCCTGTATATTTAAAACGAGGACAATGCAAAGTCCGGATATTGGAGGTTGGGATTGCCCGCACCAAAATTTCGTCTGCAGATTGTGAGCCTGAGGCGGATGCTCTTTAGCGGCGAGGTGGAATCGGTTTATCTATCAGGCGACGAA